>NZ_AZRI01000015.1:0-13028 GCF_002895585.1 Petrotoga sp. 9T1HF07.CasAA.8.2
ACTTTTTGGAAGAGAACCAAATAAAAACATCGTCAATTACATAAACGTTTTGAAATTAAAATGGGATGTTAAATACGATGAAGCCCTTGAGATAATAGATGAAGAGTTACAAAAGTTAAAAAAAGGTGCTTTGTATTATCTTTTTTTGGATCAAAAAATTCATATATTGAATAGAATCAAACAAAAAGAGGATGTTAAAAAAGTATTCGATGAGCTAAAGGATAATTTTGATAATATACCTGTTTATGTCAGAGGCCTTGTTGTAGAAACTTTAAGAAATATACATGAATTGTATTATGAACCCGATGAAAATATGGAAAAGATAAGATATTGGAGTGAGAATTACGAACAAAACCCTGTTGATAAAGGCTTCATATTACTATCAAAAGCAAGAAGGAAAAAGAACGAAGAGCAATACAATGAAGCCGTTTCTTTGAACGTTGAAGCATTTAAGGTTTTAAAAACTATTCCACATCCTTCTGGCATGGTACAAGCTTTAAACAATATATCTTGGTGGTTGAAAGATGCAAACAAAGAAAAGTCTTTAGCTTTTACTTTTCCATTGGGATTCTACCTTGGTTACTATTTCGATGATGATAACTTTAAAGTTTTCAATTCCCTTGATACTATATTTCAAGTACAGAAGAGTAACAAAGATCCTTTGGTTTATGAATCTGCCTTTATCTTTTCAAAGTGTTTATCTCAACTAAACAAAGCGGAAAGTGAATCGATAAAAAATACTTTTAAAAATATCATTAACCAATTAAAATACTTTGTATTCAATTTGGATAACAACCAACATAGAAGTACACCAAAACTAAGAGCTTTCATAAGGAAAGAGATAGGAAAAGAAAAGATACCCATAGACTCAATGAACGTTTCTGAAAAAACGTTGAAAGAGTTTTTATCTGCAAAGACAAAGTACATTCAACCAAATACCTTGAGAAACATATTAGATGCTCTTGAGTTTGAAATAGATACATCCACACCTATATGCATAATCAAAGAATTGAAAAAGAAGGATATAGATAAGAAGTTTGAGATAAACCTTGAAAAGTTTAAAAACCTTCCAAAAGAAAGACAAATATCAGAACTCTTTACCTCTTACCTCGTTCATTGCTACAAAGAAGAGATTGATCTAAAAAAGATAATTAAAGAGATACAAGACGGGAGTCTAATTGAACAAAGATGTGATTACTACACGAAAGAGTTAATAAACTCTACCTTTGAAAGAAATCCAAAGATAGATTTTGATTCTTTACCAACAAACGTTCAAGAACCAAAAATCTACACAAACAAAAATATAACCTTTAACGAACATTCCTTTTATTTGGGAAGGAAAGAAGTTGTAAAAAGGTTTATGAAAGACTTGAATAAAAAGAATTTAAAAGAGTTCATTGGAAATTACATTGGACTTGATACAAGGCAAAAAAAGACAGTAGAAAAATTCATAATGAATTACGGTAGGTACTATGATTTAAAGGATATACCCAAAGAATTCACACCGAAAGTACCAAAAGAGATTGATCCATTCGTGAAAAAATACACGTTGAAAAGAAAGCCTTCTGCTATTTCTTTTTATGTTTTTGAAGGGGAAGAGAGAGAAGAGTTGGTGGAAATTATTGGCAAATTTTAATTGAAAAAACGCCCATTGAGGAGTCAACTATGTATTAAGTATTTACACTACAATTGAAATTCAAAAACACGAAGAAGAAAACAAATAGCTGTGATCAATTTTAAAACCCCCATCGTATATAGATGGAGAATCTTCCTGACTTTGACAGCTGAGAGTACTCCCCCCATTATATACTCTATTCTCAAATATCTTTAATCTGGAATTGTTAACACTACAGTCTCTTTTGTTATCTTTTTCCCCGCTATTACTGTGAAGAAAAATAAAAATACCCCTGCTCCTAACAGTATCCATAACAGTATGTCGTTGAACTGTTCTGTCACAGGAGACTTTCTCTACACACCCCATAAATTAATGACAGCTTCTTTGTTCTCTCTCCCAAAGAAGGATAGAATCCAAAAAATAACTACGCCGATAATTGACATAATCCAAAGAACCGTATACGCCCAATCTATAAAAAATATAAGAAAAGAAAAAAGATAAAAAGGTAATGTTACAAAACCTAAAAGCTTATTGAAAAAGGTATTTGAAGAAAGCAATGAAATCCCGCCTTCTCTTTGTATCCCCAAACTCCCTATAGACGTAAATAAAGAAAGGATCAAAACTGAGCCCAAATGCGAAAATACAGCTTCATAACCGAATGTCTTTAAGATTATTATTGATACTAAGAACGTAAAAATTGATAAAATCATTCCAATAATAGCTGAAAACAAAATATCCTTAAAGAAAACTTTTTTCAGTGAGAGATGAGTCGATGCGATTGCTTCGAGAAAACCACTCATCATTTCTCTCGCATTTTCACATATCCCAAAAATCATGGTGGTGAATAGCAAAGATAAAAAGGGTAATAGAACTTCTAAAGAAGGATTAACGATTCCAATAATACATGTCATACCTATCATCATAGCCAGGCTTACAATCAAAGTTTTTATTCCCTTTTTTAAAAAGATGAGATCTTTCCACAATATGGCGTCTATTTTTATTTTCATAGTCTTGCTATAGCCACCTTTTCTTTATTTATTTTCCTTATGATTCCTAAGAATATAGCGATCAAAATCGCTGAAACGATCAGTGTTATTATAACCATTAACCTGAGTGAGTAAGTTAAGAAAAAAGCACTCAGATTCAAAAAGAGAACCGCAAATATAAAGACTCCTGAGTTAATAAGTGTGGTAACTGTGATGTTTGCAAAGAACCAGTAACAACTCCCCACCAAACCCTCTATACTAAAGACAAAGGGAACCGCTATTGCTAAGATCAGAAGATTATTTATTGAAGGAATTACAATCTCATTATACATTATCCAGGAAATGAATGTTGAAATAAAAAGGATTATCCACCCCAGACATATGGAAACAATCGTTATTAAACGTGCCTTAATAAGAAGTATTTTTCTGACTGAATAATGCGTGGCAAGGATACTTTCTAACGATCTATCTGAAATTTCCATAAAAAATATTTTGTTATTTAAGTTAAACCCAACGATTAAAGGAATCAATAGTATTAGATTTGAATAACTTTGCTGGAATTTTTCAATTGATATTAAGGATGAAATAGCTATAAATAAGCCAAGTATTATTGAAAAAAGAAAGGAACCCTTGGATTTTTTTAAAACAGTGAGATCTTTCCATAGGATTGCATTCATCTTTTCACCCCTTTTAATGCTCTCGTTACAAGACCTTTTCTAGCTTCTGGTTCGGATTTTAATAGCTTTAAATATAGATCTTCCAACCCTTCTTCTTCTGTTTTCATCTCCTGAACTTTTACACCGGCTTTTGCCAATACTTCAAATATTCTTCCAGAATCATTCCCTTCGATGTAAATCGTATTACCATCGATTTCTATTTTCATTTCCTTACTTAATTCTTCTACCCAAGGCCCAACTTCTTTTACTTTTACAACAGTTCTTCTTGCACTGAAACGACTTTTTAGTTCTTCATAAGAACCTTGTGCTACCATCTCGCCATGGTTTATAATCGCTATATTCGAACATATCTTTTCTACTTCTTCAAGATCATGGGATGTCAGAAATATTGTCTTTCCTTCTTTTTTGAGAGCAAGAAGCATTTCTCTTATCAACGTTCTTGCTTCAGGATCCAATCCAAGCGTAGGTTCATCGAGAAAAATTAAAGTGGGATCACAGATAAGAGCCCTGGCAAGGGTTAATCTTCTGGTCATACCATGGGAATATGTGGCAACGGGTTTATCCTTTACTTTCCACAACCCTGCAAAAGTAAGAAGACTTTCAATCCTTTCTTTCCTTTCACTGGGACTAGCATCTTCATAATATATCCTGTCAAAGAATTCCATGTTTTCATATCCCGTAAGGATGTAAGATACACCCAAACTCTCAAGCATGAAGCCAATCTTTTTTCTCTTCTTGTCATATTCCTTTGTTGTAACATCAACACCAAATACCTTTATTGTACCGTTAGTTGGTTTTAAAATGTTTAAAATCAGTCTAACCATGGTTGTTTTACCCGCGCCATTAGGTCCCAACAATCCAAAAGCTTCTCCTTCTTTAATTGAGATGTTTATATTCTTCAAAGCAGGCTCTTCTTTTCCTCTGTATTCTTTGCAAAGATTTTTTATTTCTATAATATCCATATCAAATCCATCTCCCTTCCTGTGGTATGTAATTGCATCTTTTCCCTGTTCTAGGCAAACAAACAGGACAAGCGTATCTGAACTCACAGATTTTGCATTCCGTTTTATCCTTATTTATTTCCCAGTAATCAATAAGTTTTGGTATGCAATCTCCAAGTTTTTCCTTCTTTAGATCCCCTAAAGGTTGAAATAACTCAAAGCATGGTATAAGAATTCCTGAAGAGGTTATTGTCAATCTTCCAAAAAGTCCAACATCGTAATGAAGTCGTAGGTTAAAATCCTCTATTCTACAAGCCAACAAATCCTCCTTTGTTATGGGAGAAAAATCAAACATTTTTCTATATATGGGTTTCCCGAGATTTTTGAATGTATCAGGAATATTCACATAACTGTTTATCACTAGATTATTTATGCTCTTTACATTTTCGAATATCTTTTGATATTTTTGATGTGTAGTAGGAAATAGATTAAGGATGACATTTTCATTTTTTATAAATTCTGGAATTTCTAAACCATTAGTAACAACAAATGTATTGAGCCCTCTCCCTTTCGAAAATGTTATGATTTCTTCGAGCCTTTCATACAACGTCGCCTCACCACCGGTAAATATCACATTCTGACATTTTAAATCCGAAAGCTGAGTAATTATCTCTTTCCACTTACTAACGCTAAGTTCTTCTGAAGTTACATCTAATTTTGTACATTCTGGGCACCACCTTTTGCCACAAAAAGGACAATTTAAATTGCATATGTTTGTAATCTGAAGTTGAGCAAGATACAGGACTGGTGCAGGATGCCAAATGGTCACAAGCTCAGCAGACGACCAATTTCTGTATTTCTCAATATATATTGGTTGTTCATAAAATGTGCCCATCCCCATTTCTTCAAGTTTTAATAAAAAATCATCTTTTGTAACTGGATTGTTCATTTCACAATATGACAGCCTGGCACTCTTTTCTTCATCGAGAGAATAAAGTTTACCTTCGATTAGGTCATATATTGCACTTCTTTTTGCCCCTTTTACTAAGTAACATTCGGGGTTCAATCTGAATATCATAATAACCCCTCCTGCCATTCAAATCTATTTATTAGTTCTCGATAATAGTTGGTACTGAGTTTAGAATATAACTCAGGATTTGATTCTAAAAGAGTATAAAGATCTGATAACTCCTTTTTTTTATTTTCTTTTATGATTTCACAAATATTTGATGGTTGTTTCTCAAAATTCCTCTCTCCTCCGCATTGTGAAAAACAAAGTGAACAAAGTCTTGATACTGGACACTCATCGCAATTTTTGCATATATTACTGATATAATTTTCTAAATAACTCTTGATCAATCGATAATCTAAACCTGTTTGTACATTACCTATTGGGAAGTTATCTGAAATCCTTTCACAAATGTTGATTATACCATTAGGTCTAACTGCAATTTTATCCCCTGGGATACAAGCACCTGTATAGGGCATAAGAGAGGATCTAACAGTCTTACCTATAGGTCTTATAAGGAGATTAGCATATGAAACTCCGAACAAAATTCCACCATATTCCAACACTTCTTTTCCAGGCAAAATTTCCCTCACCCATTTTTCCCGCAAATCCTCAAGTTGCTTTTTGCTTTTTTCAACATCTTCTATTGTAAATTGTTCGTAGTAGCTAGTTTCTTGAGTCTTCACTGGATCAATTCGTATAATTGGGGGTAAATTTTCTTGATTCTGGTCAAAGAAGTTTTTACACTTCTGAAAATCTGTTTTGAGATCGTATACCGACACAATACCGCATTTAAGATAATCTGGATACTTTTTTTTAAATTCCTTGATATTCTTCATTACTGTTTCAAAAGTCCCTTTCCCGTTTGAAAAAACTCTGTTTCTATCTTGTTCTTCTTTCGGACCATCAAGACTAATGGAAATAGAGAAATCATTTTGTACAAGAAAGTCCAATTTTTCACCTAAAAGAAGTGTCCCATTAGTTGTGATATTGTAAAAAGGTTTATATCCAATATTAGAAATATAACCCACTACTTCTTTTATCAGGTCAAAGTTAAGCAATGGCTCTCCTCCATAAAATCCAATGACTGGTTTTCTTTCTGGATTTCTTCTACGAACTTCGTCAAAATTTTTCAAATAGTAATCCACAGCTTTTTTTGCAATTGTAAAATCCATACTTTCTAATGAATATCCTCGATGTAGTTTATAATTTTCTGAGAAGATACAATATTTACATCTCAGATTGCAGTTATCTGTGATAATAAGAATGAGATGCTTGAACCCATTCCCATTTGCTATAAGATGCTCTTGGATTTTTTCCTCGGTAATCTCTACATTCACTACATCTTTCTTAAAAATCCCTTCTCTTCGCCATTTTTGAACAAACTTCCCCCAATAAAAATCCGAGTTAGAAATTCCCTCCTTCGCTTTTGCTGGAAAGACCATTCCGGTAGAATCATCATACACATATTTGTTGCCCTTTTCTGTCTCAAATTCTAATATATTTTCTCCCATTTTTTATCACCTTCATTAAGATTTAATCTTTATTTTTTGTTTTCAAACACCGTAAAAACTCTTTACTTAATTTGTCCATTTTTTACTTTTCCTTAATGTATTGTCAAAATGTGTACTACAGGTTTATTCCGCTTAGCTATTACCCATATTAGACTAATCTGAAAGAGTAGAGCTTTTCAGCTCTACTCATTTTTGTTCAAATTACGGATTTTGCCATTCATGAGCTATTTGAACTGCGGCTGTAACAGCAGCACTAACGGCACTAGCTATGACGGCAGTAGCTGCTGCAGCGATTGCTCCCGCTGCCAAAGGAGGTAGTGGTGCACAAGCACTACAAGATATGCAGCCAAGACATGCCGCACATGCGGCACAAGCTGCACATCCAGTACACGTTGCTAAGGGTTGCGCTCCGCCAATTTCTTGCATTCCCTTCCCTCCTTTCATTTTTATTTTTACTACTTTCCCTGCAGGGTTACTTCTTGCCGGCAATTAATTCCTATCCTCACAATATTTTTCTTCAAAAACTCATCTAGATACTTTCTTAAATCTTCTAAGCTTTTTCAAATGTTGTATATTCATACAAAGTAAATACATCCATCAAGCATTTACTCTACTTCTTCCACAACATTTACAATCTCTGTGGGTTCTAAACCACTTGTCTTATCTATTCCATCATCATCTCCTCCAAAAACAAATATACCACTCAATAGCAGACCAGTGATCAACAAAACGACAAAAAATTTCTTCATCCTCTTTCACCCCCTTAGGTTATCCTTTTAATTTAAGACTAAAATTTCAAATAATCCAATCCCTCATTTTAATCATACCCTTTTCCATATGATTTTCAAGTGTTTTTTTATTGGCTTCAAATATGTATTGATAAATTATTACAGAGATCGGGCAAAAAAACTTACGTTAAAATTATTTACGATGGTTTTTATCGGATATAATGCCTTTGCCTTTTCTTTTAGTTACTATGAAAGAGTTACGATATAATAAAATTTAGAATAAAATATAGAAGCTTCAAGAGTTCTTAACATTCCAAAGAAAGGGTTTTTGAAGTAAATTTTATTTTATATTTTTGTTGCTATTGGGTAAAGGAAAGAGGGTTGAGAAATGAACATTAAACTACTGGATAAAATTGTGAGTAAAGGACAGTTTATAAGGCCAATTTTGAATTATGTTGTTCATTATTTAGAAAGTGATAGATCAGATAAAAATAAAAACATCATCAATTACATAAACGTTTTAAAATTAAAATGGGATGTTAAATACGATGAAGCCCTTGAGATAATAGATGAAGAGATAAAGGGGCTGAAAAAAGGTGGTTTGTATTATCTTTTAACGAAGAAAGATACGAAGAAGCAGCTCGTTTAAACATTGAAGCATTTAAGGTACTATGATTTAAAAGATATACCAAAAGAATTCACACCGAAAGTACCAAAAGAGATTAATCCATTCGTGAAAAAATACACGTTGAAAAGAAAGCCTTCTGCTATTTCTTTTTATGTTTTTGAAGGGGAAGAGAGAGAAGAGTTGGTGGAAATTATTGGCAAATTTTAATTGAAAAACGCCCATGTTGGGCGTCTTTTTTGATTCTATCATTAGTTTTGTGATCAATTTTGCAAATATAGTTTTATCTTTAATTTTTAATCCTTCAAGTGACAGAGACTGGTTGTTTAGATTTAGGGAAGAATTTTTTATTTTTTGAAAAGGGAGAAAGAGAACCGTTATTTTTTAATTTCAAAAGGGGTGAAAGCTTGAATACTTCTTAAATATCCCAGAACAATTTCGTTAAATGTCGCAAATCTTCCAATCTCTTCTTCAGTTTTTACCAATACCTCTTCTTCAAAGTTAGCAACAACTTCACCACTTGGAATGGGTTCACCTTTTCTTATCATCCTGTGCTTTTCTTTAGCAGAATCCATATCGTCTGTATATAATATTTTACCTTCTTTTATAATTGCAAAAGATGAGGATATTTCCTCGAGCTCATATATTTCGTGAGAAGATATGATTATCGTCTTGTTCGTTTCATTTGCATAATTTCTTAAAATTTTTAAAGCCTCCGACCTTATAACGGGATCAAGGTTCTGAGTTGGTTCGTCTAAGAGCAAAAGATCGGCGTTACTGGATATTGTTAGTGCCAAATAAAACAATGTTTTCATACCCATGGAATATCTTTCCACTTTTTGGTTTATGTCGAGGTTGTAATGTAAAACAAAATTAGAAAATGTTTCCTCGTTGAAGTTAGGATACAACATACTCCAAATTTTCAGGTAATCACTTCCTTTAAAATTAGAAAATGTCAATCTATCTTCTGTCATCACCGAAACCTTTGCTTTTATCTTAGGAGTTATTTTTTCAGAAAAAAGCTTTATCTCACCATTGTTTGGTTTCAATTCACCGTATAGACATCTCAAAGTTGTTGTTTTCCCTGCACCATTGGGACCTATTAGAGAAAAGATTTCACCCTCATTTACGTTAAAATTGATCTTGTTCAATATCGGTTTTGAATTGAAACTTTTAACTAAGTCTTTCACTTCTACTATCATTTTTGTACACCTCTTTTTTCAAACAGATATAAAGATATGAGTAAAAGAAACACAGAAAATATCAAACTTGCCCAAACATTCCCTTGATATGATGGACTAATATATTTATAGGGATTTACGGCATAACTGGAACCAATTGCCCCAAGGATCCCATCAACAATCAATATCAAAAATGGTATCCCAAAGGTATCTCCCCCTAATGTAACAGAGATTATAATAATAGCAAAATAAGCGGTTGCAAATATTATGACACTCAAGATCTTTAACAGTGCAATTGATAAGTACAAACTTCCAAAGTTAAAAAAGGCTAGCCCAATAGAACTCGGTATAACTATCAAGAGCAGGGAAAGTATATAAGATGAGAAGAATACCTCTCTGTATGAATAAGGAAGGGATATTATAAGGGAGAACTTTCCGTTTCTTAAATCATGTCCCATCATGTTTGTAAGGAAAAGGAATATGAAAAATAACGTTAAAAACGGTATATCAAAGGTTATGAAAAATAAAAAAATCAAAGAGAATATAAATATTCTTCCACTTTTTTCAGTAAACTCCTTTTGAAAGTACACTTCCAACTTATTCAGAAAATTGACCATCTTTCCAAACCTCCTCCAAAATTAATTTTATAGTTTCTAGGTCTATGTCTTCCTTTTTTAATTTTTCTACACAATTTCTAATCTCATCAACAATGCCTTTTTTTAAATCTATATTCTTTGAAACAAAAAAACCTACTCCATGTTGGGCTTCTATGTATCCTGATGTTTCTAACTTATCTAAAGCTTTTAAAATCGTGTTTATGTTGACTTTGAAAACTGTACTCAACTCCCTAACAGGTGGTAATTGATCACCTTCTTTTAGATTTCCCATAATTATTTCCTTTTTTATTTGGTTCATTATTTGTAAATAAGATGGTATCCCACTGTGTTTATCTACTTCATACAGCATATTTACAACCCTTTCAATATTTTTTTCTTCTGATCTTAATTCTGCCTTGGGTATCGAGCTTTAACCTTCCTTCATTATCCGAAGGTTCTAGAAGTTCTAGATCACCATAAGCCCCTTTAATTGATAAATACCTCGTACCTACCCATTTATCCATGTATTGTATGGTACCTGTCAATGCTGCGCCGTTAATATAGATATGTTCTGCGTTAATTACTGAGAGATCAATTTCTATACCAGCGCCGTTTAGCGTCAACTCTTCGGCATCTACCAAGCCATCCCAACTAATCCCTGATGCATTGACTTCGACGTGATCCACGTGTATATTGCCCTCAAAACTTAAACCTGTTGAATTTATCGAAAGATTACTCGCTTCAAGCGTCGTACTGAAATTAAGCCCAGTGGTATTTAAATCAAAATTTTCTACTTCTAAATTCCCCCCCATATTTAAACCTGTTGAGTTTATCCTTATGTTTTTGTAGGGTACTTTTGAGCCAATTACTATGATATATTTTTGATCTTGAATGTTTGATGTTAATGTTAGTGTATCTTCATTTCTCCTATGATTAATTTGACTAGGAATGTAAATCTGGTCAGACGTTTCATCAAAAATTATTTCTAAATTTATTCCTTCAATTTGTAAATTTTCAGCCCTTTCTATGTAGATATCAGGTTGGATTGCTTCAGTATTAGAATTGTAACTATAATCGTTTTGGTTATATAATTCTTCCCAGTTGAAAATATTATTCCATAAATTATCCCAATCTATATAGGAATTCATAAAATAAGAAAAAATACTTGCTGGTATCACAAATAAAACCACCACTAAAATAACAAACAAGATTTTAAAGCTTTTGAAGTTAAGAGCCAGAAGAACAATCGCAACTGTCGAAAAAATGATTTTCAAAAAGAGAGAAGGTATAAAAAGAGCCGAAATACTGAAAACAACTGCAAGAACAAGCTTTAACAAATAATTATACCTGTACATTTACATTCACCTCCAATGTTTTGTTGTTATATTTAACTATAACACATATTGTACAAAAAAGTCAACTTTTTGAGTTAAATAATGTCTAATACTCTATCAAACTACCTGTTTCTCTTGCTTTATTGAAACCGAATCTGAACAACAACAATCCCAAAGGAATCGTCAGTAAACTCATGATGATCAAAACTATTATCTCGTTCTTCACATCAGCAAAGGTGGCCCCTGTCAGTAAGGACTTTCTCAATGCACTTAAAGCATATGTGGGCGGCAAAAAATATGAAAAACTCCTCAACCATGCTGGTAATATGGATATTGGGTATAGTACCCCACTAACAAGGCCAGACAGTGTACTAAAAATCCAACTTATTGGATCTCCCATCTTTGTTACCATTATTACTCCTGCACTCATAAGACCTATCCCACTTATACATATTATTGAAAGTATTAAAATGAATAACGATAAAATTATATTTATTGTCATTTGAATATCGAATATCAAAACCAGAAACAAAAAAATAACTCCTACATTTATTGTAGTCCATATGAAACTATTTATTCCATTGAATATTAACAGTTGCCACAATGGTGTGTTACTCATCAATAAATATTCAAGTGTTCCCATTGTTTGTTCTGACCTTATAGAATTTCTAAAAGAATCTAATGCAACTGAGACATAGCTCATATACATTGTTCCTGTTATTAGAAATGCCATTAAGTCTCCACCGTATGGTTCGAGCATGGGGAAGGTGTTCCCTTCTTGCAAAAAATTAGCCATGAATCCAAACCTTAAAACACCTATCAGCATACTTGCTATTCCAAGTATTGCGTACGTTCTATAACTGAAGTTTGTTATGAATCCTCTTTTAATGAATATCCATAATTTTTTTAAAAAACTCATTTTTTATCATTCCTTACAAAGTTTATGAATACTTCTTCTATTGAAGGTGTTTCAACATTTATTGTAAGTATCTTTCTGTCTTGGTTTTTCAGTTTTTCTATCAGTTGATCAAGTACTTCTGAAGAATTTTCGACTTCTATTTCAAATTCGTCATCTTTTATCTTTCTAAATAGGTTTATCTTTTCTTTGATGCCGTCTTGTGCGATTAAATCTTCACTGATACCTTTATCTATTTTCACTTTTATTATTTCTTTTTTTAATACTTTTTTTAAGTTTTCTTTTTTATCAACAGCGAGCATATTCCCTTTGTTTAATATGCCTATCCTATCGGCAAGAAGTTCTGCTTCATGCATATCGTGTGTGGAAAGTATAATAGTTTTATTTTTATCCTTGAGAGATAGAATTATGTCTCTTATCTCACTTGCGCTTATTGGGTCGATGGAAGATGTTGGTTCATCGAATATGTATACATTAGGATCATGTAATAATGCTCTTGCTAAAGAAAGTTTTTTCGGTTCTATCACGAAAATAGTGGGTAATTAAGCTGGAGTTAAATTAAGTTTACCAAGGGCAATAAAGATAGTGATTTTTAAATTCTTTAATGTTTTAAAACCAAAAGCCCTTTTAGTAAATCCTCTAAGTTTAGAGTTCATACCTTCTATTTTACCGTTAGAGATATTCGTTTTTATGTGCAACAAGATACCTTCTATGTGATTTAAAAGAGTCTTAGCGGCTTTAATCATTTCGGGTATATTGGATTTCATTACCTTTTCATACCATCGTTTAAAATACTTAGCTGCATAAGAAGGTTTCTTGTAATCGAATATCTTTTTTAAACTCAAGTACCAATCCGTATGCTTGAACTGTGTCAAGATGTTGTTTTTCCTTGAACCCCCTTCGGGG
>NZ_AZRI01000016.1:0-46019 GCF_002895585.1 Petrotoga sp. 9T1HF07.CasAA.8.2
ACACTTTTTGGAAGAGAACCGTTTTTTCTTCATACCGGTTGAGTATTTCATATACTTTAAATCTTTGGCGTCTTCTAAATTGAACAGATTGAGTAAAAAATTTATCCTTTCTTTTAAGTCCTTACCTTTTATACCGTACAAAGTACCAAAGAATTCAAGGTTTTGATAACCATTCAATCTGTAATAAAATGATCTTTCAAATCCTGTTGATAACCCTATCGATTTTCTTACCTTGTACTCATCTTTTTTAATGTTGTATCCGTTAACCCAAGCATCTCCATATGTTGGTAGTATGAGAGTGGAGATGGTTTTTAGAAAGGTAGTTTTCCCTGCTCCATTTGGTCCAAGCAAAACAAATATTTCTCCATTTTGAATGGATAGGTTTATATCTTGTATGGCTTTTATTTCTTTCTTTTTTACTTTAAATATCTTCGTTAGGTTTTGTGTTTTTATCGTTTCCAGAATATCGTCCCTTCATTCATATCTTACGAAAGATGGAAATTAAACAAACATACACTATTTTGCATCATTATCATGCAATAATCATTACCTTTTCGATATTTTTAAGATCACATTTTTATTTATATCGTGGATGCAGTAAATCTCATCCTAAAGATACTACGATTGAACCCTACTTTTCGATTGATTAATCTCTGCCATCATTTCTAATTGCAAATAAGGCTAATTTAATTGTTTTCTCCATTTGCACATTGCCAAGGAAATTTTTTATCCCGACATAGTGTGTTACACTGTGGATTGTGGCAATAATCACAATTTTTAAC
Source organism: Petrotoga sp. 9T1HF07.CasAA.8.2 (assembly GCF_002895585.1). NCBI lineage: Bacteria > Thermotogati > Thermotogota > Thermotogae > Petrotogales > Petrotogaceae > Petrotoga > Petrotoga sp. 9T1HF07.CasAA.8.2. The sequence goes on from NZ_AZRI01000016.1 coordinate 783, forward strand.
TGTTTCGCAACCTTCCTTCTCGCCATTTTCTCCACAAGCAGCTAAATATCTGTCTTTATCAAACACAGGTTCATTTATGAATTCCATAATTTCACCACCCCTTTTAAATTTTTACTCCTAATTTTTTATTAGATAATAAAGAAACCATTTCTTTTAGATTGTATTTTAAAGGAATGCATGTGTATGGTTTCCTCCATGGAGAGCCATTTAACCTATCAACAACAACTGCATTAAAAACGCATCCTCCCATACACATTGGAAGTACAGAACATTCCATACATTTTTGATCTTCGAATGGTTCGTAAGTTATCCATTTTTCAAATTTATGGTTTAATTCTATATCTTCTTTTGTTATTTTACCTACAGAAGAAAATTTATTTCCTATCTCTCCCCAACATTTGTAAATACTCCCATCGACATCTATTACACAACTATTTTTACATAAGGCATCACATCTGGCCATTCTTAATCTTCTAAATGGATTGAATGGATAATCGTGTATGAGTGTGATGACTTCTTTGTAAAGTTCTGCTTCCACATTAGCAAATTCTCTCAATGTAAGCATTTCATCATTAAACCCAGTAGATAGTTCTTCCACAACCTCAACTGGTTGAAAATCAAAATCAACTCTCCATCTCTTTTCTGCAAGAATCTTTATCATTTTTTTCACATTTTCTATACTATTTTTAGAGATATTTGTTCTAATGGTTACATACATCTTATCTTGTGCATAGTTTATATTTTCCATAATTTTATCAAAAGTAGGCTTGTCATTTTTAGTCTTTCTATACTTGTCATGAAGAGTCTTATCTCCATCAATTGTTATTATTACTGAGTTTACTCCACAGTTCAGTAGTCTATTGACAATGTCATGAGTTAACAAATAACCGTTCGTTACGACATTCGCTTCATACTTTACGTCGAACTTCTTACACATTTCTTCAAAACCTTTACTTAACGTTTCTAATTCATCAAGTGCAAGAAGCGGTTCTCCTCCATAAAAAGTTATGCTCAATACTTTAGGGTGTTCTTCCTCAAATCTTTTTTCCGTCATATTTAGAATTGTGTTTACAAGGTTTTTGGCTATTTTTGCGGGTTTCTTATCCATTAAAGTTATCAACATTTGTTGATAGCAATAAACACAAGAAAAATTACATTCTTCGGTTAGACTTATCGTGTATCTTAAAAATCTATCACTGTATTTGTAATTGTTTAACCTCATTTTCAAATATGTTATTTCGTCAAATTCATCAGGAATAATGTATAATCCTTTTTTCAACTTTTCTATATCTTCGTCAGATAGTTTTATTTCTTCTATATTTCCACTTTCAAGAACTTCTTTAACTTCTTTTACTTTGTTTGGTTCAACATATAGAATGGCATTTGAAATGCTATTAAATAAAATGAGATAGTTATCTTTTTCTATAAGCTTATTATACCTTGATACTTTCATCTTTTTCCACCGCTTTCAGCTTTCTTTCCATGTCTTTTGTGAAATACCACAATCTTGCGAAAGATTCTAAAGCAGTTTTTTCTTCTGGGCATCCTCTGACTCCTGAATTCACTATAGCATTTCTACATCCTCCAAAACATTGGGGAAGTAACTTGCACTTTTTACATTCTTCATCTTGAAAAGCATCATGTTTATACCATAAAAGATACTTTGTTTTATCATATTCGATGCCATTGCCTGTTACTTTTCCAAAGTCGTTCCCCTCATTTACTGCAACTGTGCAAGGAAAAACTTCACCTTTAGGCCCTATTAAAATAGAAGATTCACAGTCATATTCACAATAAATCGGATTAGAAAGAATAGGAAGAAAAGTTTCAAATCCTTTTTGAGCTGCATAGTAATAGAATTTAGCCAACTTTTCGTAAGAATTTTCTCCTCTAAAATTCATAACTTCATGGTGAATTTCTTTCTCTGTTTCCCCACCTTGAAATATCCATCTAAAATAAATTCTTAGACGGTTTTTGGGAAGAATTTTAAGCGCATCCACCAACTTATATATTGCGTCATAATTATCTGGACCAACGTTAACTCTTAGAGTTATTCTTGCTTCTTTTGTCAATTCGAAGAAATTTTTTATATTTTCAAACAAGGTATCAAACGTTGGTCCTCCACCCTTTAAGGGCCTATACTTGTCATGGTATTCTTTTGGGCCATCAAGAGTTATTTGTACGTTGCGTATCATTAATTCGTCAAATAGCTTGGCTTTTTCAGCTGAAAGTAAGTATCCATTTGTTGAAATGGAAGAAGAAAAATTAGTTTTATATTCTTCACAGGTTTTTATCACTTTCTCATTGATATATTTTATAGTATCAAATCTTAAAAGAGGTTCACCACCAAACCAGCCAATATGTATTCTTCGCTTGCTTTTTGCTACAATTGAAATATAATTTGCAACTGTTTCAGTTGTTTGATCATCCATAGTTGGTCCTTCATGTGTTTCATAGCAATAAATACAATCCAAATTGCATCTCATTGTAGGCATTATTGTGAAACTTATGAAACTAACACCATATCTACTTCTATAGTTCATTGTCTTTAGATGTTGCATTTCATCAAAATTCTCTTCTATTAAATAACCACCATATATAAGGTTATTTTTTAAATCTACATATTCTCTTGACCATTCTTTATTTGGCGATTCCATTATTTCTTTTATTTTATTATATTTTTCTTTATTTACAGTCGCAATAGCTTCTGTTAAAAGATTAACAAAAACAACTTTGTCTCCATCCTCAAAAATAACATTATAATTCGAGTTTTTATATCTTAGCATTCAAATAACCTCCCCTATTATAATGTTTAGTCGCTTTAGAAATTCTAAAACTTAAGTTTTATCAATATTTTAGCATTAAATTTTTTCTTCATGTCAAAAGACCTTTGATTGTTGCCTAAAAAAGCGAGTTCACTGACTTGGATATCATAATTTGATAAATAAAACTTCTGTACTCTATGTTTATCATACCCTTTTCTATATGATAAGCAAGTGATTTTTTTATTGAGCTCAAATATAGATTAGAATATATTTTTAGAGATTACCTCAAAAAAGCTTATGTAAACTTTAATTTCGATGTTTTTTATCGTGTTTTATACTCTGTTTTCGCTTTCCCTTTTTTGATAAGGGTTATGATACAATAGTTTAAAGATAAAAAAGTAACTGTATATTCACTCGTTAACATTGGAACAAAAGTAAATATTATGTTATTTTTAAATAACAATCAGGAAACAAAGCAGATATATTCATAAGGAGATAATTCAAATGCCTTTAAAATTAGTTACTAAGTTATCAACTTGTGGACAGTTTGGAAGGTCATTCATGAACTATCTTGAATCAATTTCTTTAAACGATAAAACAATAACAAACCCTTTGGAATTTGTTTTGTTATATATGATTTTAAAGATTATTACACCAAGCAAAAGGTCAACCACCCCGCCTCTATAGACGGTGGGTGGTTGACCCTTGTTCTTCAACTTTAGCCCTTTTTGATGCATAGGGAATTAGTAGGTAGAATAGAGAAAGGATAGCTATAATGATTCCATAAGAAATTATCAGTTGGTTGATAGATAAAAACAACAGCAAAAGGCTGACAAACATATATCCTATAGGTCTTAGTATGCTGTTAAACATGCTTCTAAAAGAAAAAACTCTACCTCTGTAGTATCGATCAGTCTCTCTTTGCAATATAACGCTTATAATAATATTGTCGTAACCAATCAAAAGTCCCTGAATAAACAATAAAACCGCAAGAATCCAGAAAGAGCTAATTACTCCGATCATTGAGAAAGTAATGCCCAATATTACCCCAAATATCGTCATCCATAAATATTTTCTCTTTACTTCTGTTATAAACGACATCAATATACCGCATACTAAACTTCCAACCGAAGACATTGCTTGGAGAATTCCATATCCTTCAGCACCTATTTTTAATACTTCTTGAGTTATAACAGGGAGTAAAACAAAAAGAGCTAATCCAAAGAAATCTGAAGCACCTTCTAACAATATAAGTCCTTTTATTTCTATCTTTTTCCATGCATATGCGAATCCTTCTTTTATCCCTGTGAAAGTTTTAATCTCTGTGACGACTTTTCCTATCTCTTCTTTGTAGTTTATAAAAATTTCACAAATTGCAGAAGCTATAAATAGTAATCCATTGAAAATTACAACACCTTGTAATCCTAAAAAAGCCACTAATATCCCACCTATTCCTAAACCAACTAACTGAGCAAGCATATTTGCAGAAGACATAAGTGAATTAGCTTTTGACAAATCTTCATCTTTAACTATCAAAGGAATCAAAGTTTGAAAAGAAGATCCCATAAAACTTCCAACGAATTGTTGAACAAAAATAGTTATTGAAAGCATCCAAATATTCAAAATATTCATTTTTAGTAATAAAGCTAAAAATAGTAATACTATACCATCTATTAGAGAAGAACTAACTAATATATTCTTTTTCTTCCTTTTATCAACAAACAATCCTACAAACGGAGCAGTAATAATTATAGGGAGAGCCTGAAAACTCAGCACTACACTAACAGCTGTGGCTCCACCAAGTTCACTTGCAGCTGTCCAAACAACAGATATGAAAAAAATTGATCCCCCAAGAGTACCAAGTAACGTTCCCAAAAATAATAATAAGAAATTCTTATTTCTTAAAAGTAATTCCATGATTTGTTTTTTCCCCCTTATTTTTTCAAAGTTATAAAAAATTATTTACAAATTATTATAACAAAAGTTAGAGAAAATATTTGCTTATAGATTACTTTATTATGTAGAATTTATCTTCGATTAATTAAACAGCTAGATGAAAAGTAATTCTCCAAATTTCCCTTGCTTATATTTTTTCGCTTTAAAGGAATGAAAGAATTCTTAACACTAAAATAAAGTTCTTTCTGATAATTAAGCAAATTATTTAATGTCAATTCATCATTTAAAAATTTGGGTATCCCTATATCATAATTTTTATATAAATCGTCAGAATAATACCTATATATTTTTTGATTATGATCATATTTATTAAAAAAATCTGTACCCGGGAAAGGTGTCGCGAAAGCACAAGAAATTGAATCTAATTCCAAGCTTTTAGCAAACTTAATGGTTTCCCTAATAGTTTTATTGTTATCCCATGGGAAATCAATAATAAAAGAACCAACTACTGCCATCCCCGATTCTTTAATGTTATTTACAGCCTTTAAAACAAGATCAAAACTGTTCGGTTTTAAAACTTTTTTATAAGTATTTGCATCCCCGGATTCTAATCCTAAAAATACTGATTTACACCCAGCTTTCCTCATTAATTTAAGTAAATTTAAATTTTGAGTGTCTACTGCTCTTGCTTCACATTGCCAATTTATTTTATAATTGTTTTTTAGAATGCCTTCGCAAATTTCTGCAACTCTTTTTTGATCAACCATGAAAGTGTCATCTGTAAAACTAATCAAAAATTCCTTTGATTTTTTTAAAGTATGAGTATGAAAATTAATTTCAGCCAAAATATTTTCTGCAGTTCTTTGACGATAAACACCACCCCATATTACTCTTGCATCACAAAAAGAACACTTTGAGGGACACCCCCGTGAAGTTATCATTAAATAAGAATCATATGTCCAATGATAGGGTAAAAATGAATAATCGGGAAAAGGAATATTATCTATGTCCTGAATTAGAGGCCTATCTTCAGTTTTTACCCATTTATTACCACTTCTGAAAATAATTCCTTTGATTTCTTCAAGCTCTTTTTTATTTGAGTAAGAAGTGACTGATGCAAGCTCTTTGAAGGTTTCTTCTCCTTCTCCAATTACCCCTATATCAGCCTTATTTTTATTCATTTCCATTAATGTTAGCTGAAAATGATAGTTATTTTCATTCATCATGGAAGTTGTTATATGAGGGCCTCCAACTATGGTAATAATATTTGGGTTAATTTCTTTTGCGATGCAAGAAATTTTTAAACCATCATGAAAATTTACTGTTTTTAAAGACAGTCCCAGTATGTCGGGTTTAAATCTTTTAATTATTCCTATTATATTATTTTCAAATTGTCTAGCAAGATTAAAATCATAAATTAAAATCTTGTTATTTAAAGTATTAAGGCTTGATGCCAAGTATAGCAAACCCAATGGAGGTTGTATAGACCTATTCCAAGGTGTGATACTATTCAAGGTTGGAGATACCAACAAAATCCTTCTCATTTTTTAACCCTCTCTTTATTTATTGCTTCAAAAATATATCTTTCATTGAAACAATTCATCATAATAGTAATCAAACAACAATTCAAGTATTTTCTTTAACTCGGATTTAATGCAAAAATTATGAAGTGGATTGTTGAATTTATTGATTGCTTCTAAGGTACAACCTCCTCCACAAATGGCTGCATAATTACACTCTAAACAGCTTTTCAGGTTAAAGATTGTTCTATTTCTCCATTTTCTTAATTTCTCCGATTCTAAGCTCAATTCAGGAAGAAAAGTACCTACACTATATTCCTTTCTTCCAATTATATCTGGACAAGCATATATATCTCCACATAAATCTAAAACATAAGTATGAAAATTAGAATCACAATGAGAAAAAATAGGAATATAAGGTTTTTTATTATCTACTACATATTGTATATATTTAGCTCCTGGCCAAGCTGCCAGAGAAATATTATCCTTAATTCCTTTATATTTTTCAAAATAAATTAAAAGTTTTTCTAAAATATGATTTATATTGGCAAAACCAGAGTAATTTCTTTCTTGTCCCAATTCTCCAACGACTGCTGGAGCAATATAAAGGTTCTCATAAGAAAAAATTTTTTCTTTATTACATATTTCTATTAATTCTGGCAAATGTTCTATATTATTCAAATCTAAATTTATTCTAAGATGAACTTTAAAATTTGATTTCAGTAAGGATTTCATATTATTCATTATCAAATCAAAACTTCCTTTACCGTCTTTGAAAATCCTTCTTTTGTCATGTATATTCTTCGGGCCATCAATAGTTATTTGAATGGTATCTACATCATATTTTTTTAATAAATCTATATACTTATGAATGGTACTTCCATTAGTAACGATTTTTATATGTTTAAAGTCCCATATTCGAGCTCTGTCAAGGATTTTTTCAATTTTTTCTTTCATTCCAGGCATATCTATCAAAGGTTCTCCACCAAAAATAGCTAATGCTTTTTCAGCAAATAATTTTTCATTTTTCAAAGCATTCATTGCTGTAAAAGCTTTTTCAATAACTTCGTCGCTAATTATAGAATTATTATTTTTGATTTCATCTTTTTCAAAACAATATGCACACTTAAAGTTACAGTTGTAAGTAGGAACAAGTACAAATGACATGGCTTTTTCACTCATTACTTCATTATAAAGATTGTACATTTCAATAATCCTTGTATATTCTTCTTCAGCCCTTTGGTACAAAAATCCACTTTCCAAAAATTCATCTATAGTAGCTGTTCCTAAATTTTTCAAATCTGCTAATGATCTTTTCTCAAAAATCTTACCGATTTGTGGATTAACAGAAATCATAGCCCCAACTAAAGGATTCCAAAGAATTGTTTTCTCTCTTTTTGATAATTCTATTATTATATTATTTTTGCTAAACTGCATTTTATTAATCCCCCTTTTTCAATTTCATAGTACAAATTAAATCTTTTAAAAAGCAATTATCTTTGTTAGGATGCTCTACCTGAGTTGCATTAATTGAATTATTACCTTTCAGTAGTTATATAGGCTCAGGCAAAAAAGCCTGAGCCTAATTTTCTAACAACCGGAATCACAAATATTCATAATTTCTCTCTTTGCTGTAGAAAAATCCACTCCTGCTTTTTTTAAGAGTTCCTTGTTTTGTTCTTTATTAATATTCCATAGGTCTTTCGGATTGAGTGCTTTCTTAACTTCAATTTCCTGAGTTAATTTCACTTTTCTGCACCTCCTCTCGCTTTCAATTTTATTTTCCTGCAGGATGTTTCCTTTGCGCGCAAATATCTTATTTTTTACAAAAACAATCCTAATTCACAAGCATTCATTGAATCACATCATTCAAGCCTTGAAAGAGAGTTTGTTCAACTGAATTCTTTTGAAAATATTGAAGATGCTTTCCAAGCTTACAACGCTTATATGTTCTTTTATCATAACTTAAGACCACATGGTTCTTTGAATTATATGACACCGAGTGAATTTAGTAGAATCTTTTCTGATGATAATAATTGTTTTAATTGCAAAACTATTTTTGTGAAAAAGTAAGATTTCCTTATTTATTCTCCAATAACAGGGGGTCAGGCCGATTCCTTCCCTTTAATAATACATTCCCAACTTACTAAACACTTCTCATCTTTTTAATCCTTTTCACAAAACTTTTTAAAAAGTTTAAATTCTGCACTTACCAACTTTCTTCGATATAACTTATAATTTCTCCAATTTTAAATCCATTTGTTCTATCTTCTGAAGTATTATCACCTCCAAAAACAAATATTCCCCCCAACTCTAAAATAATGATTAAGAATATTACAATAAGTCTCTTCACTTTTTTCTTCACCCCCATAGCTTATTTTGATAAATAAAACTTCTGTACTCTATGTTTATCATACCCTTTTCTATATGATAAACAAGTGATTTTTTTATTGAGCTCAAATATAGATTAGAATATATTTTTAGAGATTACCTTAAAAAACCTTATGTAAACTTTAATTAAGACAAATTTTATTCTGTTTAATGGAATTATCTTGCATTTTTTACTTTTTATCAATATTATGTTATAATTAATTTTGAGTTACAAACTTCTTTTTTTGAGAAATTCTCTAAGTTGAATTTAAGTAAAAAATAAAAGATGAATGTATCAAAATAGTAAACATTAGATGACTAAGGTGGGTTAGTAAAATGACTCTTCAATCTTTAGTGAAGATAATTACCTATGGACAATTTTCAAGGCCATTTTTGAATTATATTGTTGATTATCTAAAGAATGAATCAACAAAACAACATGAAGAATTTATTGATTACATTGATGTATTGAAATTAAAATGGGATGCAAAATATGAAGAAGCACTTGAAAAAATTGAAGAAGGAATAAAAGGATTATCAAAAGGTGGTTTGTATTATCTTTTTTTAGAACAAAAATTGATTATTTTAAAAAGGTTAAAAGATGTTAAAGAAGTTGAAGTAATATACAAAGAATTAAGAGATAACTTTGGTAATATTCCTCAATATGTTAGAGGACTCGTTGTAGAATCTTTAAGAAACATACGAGAATTGTATTATGACTCCAATGAAAGTATGGAAAAGATTAGACATTGGAGTGAAGCATACGAAAACAATCCTGTTAATAAGGGATTTATCCTTATGGCTGATGCAAGAGAAAAAAAGAATGAAGAAAAATATGTAGAAGCAACTCAGTTAAATATTCAAGCATTTAAGACATTGAAGGATGTTCCACATCCATCTGGGATAGTTCAAGCTTTAAATAACATAAGTTGGTGGTTAAAAGATGTAGATAAAAACATTTCTTTAAACTTTACTCTTCCATTAGGATTTTACCTTGGTTATTATTTTGACGATGATAATTTTAATGTTTTCAATTCACTTGATACTATCTTTCAAGTGCAAAAAGAAAGCAACGATCCAATGATGTATGAAACAGCTTTTATTTTCTCCAAAGTGTTTTCAAAATTGGATTATGAAAAGAGACAAATAATATGGAAAGATTATACAAACACAATTTATGAAGTTAGACGCTTTGTAATTAATATTAAAAAAGGTAATCACAGAAACACAAAGACATTAAGAAACTTTCTAAAACAAGAAATAGAAAAAGAACAAGTTTCTATTAAAGAACTAAACATCTCAAAAAGAACGTTGAATGATTTCTTATCTGGGATAACAAAGCAAATAAAGTCAAATACATTAAGAAACATAATAGACAATCTTGAATTTGAAATAAACAGTTCTCTTGCTATTCCAATAATAAAAGAATTAAAAAAGAAAGATATAGACAAGAAGTTTGAAGAAAACTTTTACAAATTTATGAGGTTAGAGGTAGAAAAGCAACTTTCCGAATTTTTTACTTCGTATCTTGTTCATTATTACAAGCAAGAGGTTAAATTAGAAAGAGTAATTAAAGACATAGAAAGTGGAAGTTTAATCAAAGGAAGATGTGATTATTACACAAGAGAGTTAATAAACTCAATATTTGAAAAACCTTTACAAATAGACATTGATTCATTACTAACAACCAACCAAGAACAAAAAACTTACACAAACAAAGATATAACCTTCAAAGAGCATACCTTTTATTCAGCAAGGAAAATCCTTGTAAAAAGGTTCATGAAAGATTTAAATAAGATACATTTACAAGAGTTTATAGAAAAATACATAAAAGCTGATTCAAAACAAAAAGATATGATAGAAAGGTACATAATGAATTATGGAAGGTATGATGAAATAAAAAACATACCAAAAGAATTAAGACCAAGAGTACCAAAAGAAATCAATGTATTTGTGAAGAAATACACGTTAAAAAGAAGACCCTCAGCAATTTCGTTCTATGTTTTTGAAGGAAAAGAAAGAGAAGAACTTGTTGAAACGTTAAAGGCTTTTGAGCGGCCTGCCGCCCTGTTATTGGATAATAAATAAGGAAATCTCATTTTTTCACAAAAATAGTTTTTGAATTAAAACAAGAATCTGAATTATTCTCGAACATCTTATTAAATTCACTGGAATAAACTTTTTTATTTTTCATGTTCTTACCCCTTACTTTTATTTTATCATTTCCTTCGTTTTTCTCCAATCTCTATTTGGGGTGATTATGGTTTGAGAAGAATCATTAGCTCAATTTACTTATCGATTTATGTTAAAATATATATGTAGGAAAGAATATAGTAGGTGAAAAATATGAACGTTAATAAATGCGAATTGTTAGAATCTCTTTGTAAAAAATATAAAATTGGTTTGGTTTATCTTTTTGGATCACAAAAAGATAAAGCTTTTCAGTTATTAAGTGACGACTCTGATGTTGTCAAAATAGACGATCCTCTAACTGATATAGATGTAGGGGTCGTTTTCTTGTTTGATTTAGAGAAAGTTAAGCATGTATACAAATTATATTCAGCAGTATATAATGATTTTGAAGAGTTTTTTAAACCATATAAGTTAGACCTTGTTTTTTTGCAAGAAACTCATTCTGTGTTTCAAGTTGAAGCTATAAAAGGCATATGTGTATATTATGTGTCAGAAAAGTTTAAGGAAGAATATGAAATGGCAATATTAAGACGAGCCGCAGATTTCAAATATGTTTTGGATTTATACAGAAAAGAAGCATTAGAAAAGTAATAATAAATAATTTTTGAAAGGAAAAGATTTTAGAATGATAAATAAAGATCTTATTAGAGACCGTTTATTGCTTATTAATAAATATATATCACAATTAGAAATGCTATCGCAGTTCTCAAAAGAAGAATTTCTCAGTGACAGTAGGAACCCAGCGGCAGCAGAAAGTTTTTTAAGAAGATCTTTAGAATCTATCTTCGATATTGGCAGACATATATTAGCTAAAATTGGTAACATTGATATGGCTGGTGAATATAAAGCAATTGCTACAGGTCTTGGAGAAAAAGACATAGTAAGCGAACATTTAAGTCAGAAATTAATTCAAATGGCAGGGTACAGAAATAGACTTGTTCATTTGTATCATAATATTTCTGAAGAAGAACTGTATGATATAGTAAAAGAAGACTTGAAAGACTTAGAACAATTTGTTATTTGTATAGAAAAATATCTTGAAAATAATTGAATTAATTTCAAGATATATTTAAGCACTAATTTTTTATAATCTTCTTTTCACACCACCAACTGACTTTCGATGATCTCTTTGTAAACGGCAGAACTTTCTATTAATTCGTTGTGTGTTCCTTCTCCTATTATTTCTCCATCTTTTAATACTACTACCTTATCTGCTTTTCTTATCGTCGATAACCTGTGGGATATTATTATCAACGTCATATCGTATTCTTTTAATTCTTCAAATATCTCTTCTTCTGTTTGTGAGTCTGATAGTATGGTATAACAGCTAAAACATCTTTAACAAAAAATGGTAATTTTTTAAAATATTAATATGGATATCAAATAATGCTATTTTTGTTGACATCTTGGTAATTTCTCGAAGTACTCTTTTTTCATATAAACCAAATAGATTAAGTAATTTTGGATTATGTTTTAGTGGTGATTTATCATAACAATTATATATTATTACAAAATAAAATAAGTTTTTTAAAACTAACAAATCCCAATAAGCATTCTCAATCTCTTCTAACATGGTTCCAATTAATTCCTACTGTCTTTGTTAAATAAAGTCCGTCATAACTTACCTTTTTATTTTTAATGTATTCTCATATTGCATTTAACAAGATTGTTAAACTGTTCTTTTAAAACTATACAAGACATGCAATATTCATTAAGAATGCAATCATTACAAAATTGATTTTGTAATGATTTATCCTCCCAGATTTTTTCCAGTTCAACTATAAAGTGAGACAGTTTTCTATTTTTAAGTGATCCGAGATTGTATTTAGATCGTTTATAAAAAGCTATACAAGGATATATATCTCCTTCTTGAGACATATACATTTTGAATTGGAGACATTTATTCTGTTTCATAAAAGAAATGTTCATAGTTGGTCTCATAAGATTGTTTTTAAAAGGATTTATGAGATCTTCGTGTGGATAATTTTGAATAATATTCTCCTTTCTTATATTTTTTTCGTCTAATATAAATTTATTTGGAACATTAAGAACCAATCGAAAAGGTAAGTTATATTCCTTTAAAAGAATTACTCTATTTTCAATTTCACGATTATATTCAACATTATCTTCAATTATTTGAAATAAAATTTGTAATTTATATTTTTTTAAAACAGAAATTTTATTTTTGTCTAATAGCATTCCATTTGTAATGAGAAAAAAGTTAAGATCAAATTTTGTTGCAATATCCATAAATCCAATTAACTTATCAAATTCCGTTAATGGATCTCCTCCAGTGAGAAAAATCTGATTGCATCCATGATTAGTTAATTCAATCATAAATTTAATAATTGTATTTTCGTTCAGTAAATAATTAGGTCTATAACTATCTGGGGTTTTTACACAACTAATACATGGAAAAAGTCTTGTTTTTTCGCATGCATTACAATCAAGAGAGCAACTAGAAACTAAATTTATATACATCGCTTTTATTTCTGATATACTGTCAGATTCAATTGGTATAGAAGTTCCTGCAGTCCATTCGTCGTGAAAATATTTAATATAAGGCTCTCTTGTAAATCTTATGAGTTTGTTAAGCATTAAAAAGTTTAATGTTTCCTTCCATTTTTCTTTATATATGGTTTCCATATTATTAAGGTCTAACCCGTTCAATGCTTTTTTTAGCATTTCTAAATATTCTTTTTCTACAATAAATATTTTAGAGTTTGGAAAATCTTGAATTACCCCTCTATCATTATTATGAACAAATTTTACACCATATCCTAAACTAATATACCATTTCATATGATTAACCTCCTATGAATAAATCACTTTGATTTCAAGAAGTTATATAATAAAATATTTAATAATAAAAATAATTCTTTGTATTATTAAAAATAAAATTAATAAAATTTATATTGTTATTTTTGATATTTATTTCTAAAATATGTTGGATTATGTATAAGAATTTCTGTCAAGTCTTTTAAATCTTCTGTAGTAGATTTTATCCTGCTTTCACAAAAAACTTCTGGTCTCTCAAAGAGTCTTTTTGTGGCAAAGGTTGCATAACATCCTCCGCATACTCTGCTTATAGGACAGTTCCCACATTTTGTTAAAATTTCTTCATCATATTTTTTCATCAGCCGCAATATTTTGTTTAAATCTAATCCTGAATATATATTGCCTATAGAAAAATGACTATTTATTTTTTCACATATATGAATTCTCCCTTCAGTGTCTACATATATTTTATCTCCAGGTATACAAGTTCCTGTAAATGAAGTAAAAAAAGTATTATTACAATAAAATTTAAATCTATTGTAGAGTGAAAAAAGGGAAGTTCCAAATAGTAAATCAGAATAACGGGAAGTCTTTTCACCAGATTTTATATTTTCAATGTATTGTTTCTTCTTACAAAAATATGTTTTTATAAAATTATTTTTTTCTTGTAAACTGAAACGCTTATAATAAGAAGAGAATAAAGGCTCAACCATGCTTACTCTTATAAGCGAAGGGAGATCTACATTTTCAAAAAATTCCTCCGCCTTATAAATATTGGTGCCAAAGTCATAACAAGCAAGGAGATTAAGATTCTTCCACAGCGTGGGATATAATTCTCTAATCTTCATCAGATTGTTAAATATCTGATCAAAACTTCCTTTATTTTCACTGAAAACTCTATTTCTATCATGTTCTTCTTTTGGACCATCTAAACTTATCGACACATAGAAATCCTTTACTTTTGCTATATATCGAATCACCTCACTTGATAGTAATGTGCCATTAGTCGTTATATTAAACATGGGATCATAGAAGTTATATTTTTTTATTACGTACTCTACTATCTTTGTAATTAACTTAAATTCAAGCAATGGTTCTCCACCATAGAAAGTAAAAGTAGGCCTTTTTTTAGGATTATATTGAAACACTTTTATGAAATAGTACATATATAGGTCTATCGCTTTCTTTGCAATCTCAAATGTCATTATTTTCTTACTATAATTACGATGATATGGATATTTATCTGAATATATGCAATATTTGCAACGTAGATTACATTGCTCGGTTATCTCAAATATTAGTTGTTTCATTCCAAAATTTTCAATATGATTTTTAATATCTTCTATAGTAAGTTTTTTCTTACCCTTGTAGCTGATTGATTTGCAAGTATTATCATACTTTTTGAGAAAGGAATCATAGTATTGCATATTATAATCATGGAAGATATCCCTTTCTAAAGATTCACTTTTTCTTTCTCCACTAATTATATTTAATAGAGACTCATCAATATTAAAAATTAAACCTGAATCATTATCATAGATATATAAGTTTTTTTCATTAATCTGAAATCTTAGAAAATTAGACATTTTGTTCACTCCAATTGTTTGACTTTAACATCAAATTTATCGTTCTATTGCATATATCAGTAAAATAGTCGGAGTGGTCTATTATTATGCATATTTTTTCACATAATTCTGTATCTATAAACGATTTAATTAACTCTTTTGTTTCTTTATCTAAATGTGCAGCCGCTTCATCAAAGATAAATAAATCGGAAGAATCTGATTTTATAAGTGCTCGCGCTATTGCTACTTTTTGTATTTCTCCTCCAGAAAGCTTTATCCCATTTTCCCCTACTAAGGTCTTATCCTTTAAAGGAAGGTTATCTACAAACTGCTTTAACCCAGATTTTTTTAGTGCTGTCTCGTATTTTTCCTCACTTACGTCCCCTGCTATTTTTATATTGTTCTCTATGGTATCGTTGAATAAGAATATCTTCTGTGAAACTATTGATATTCTACTTCTTAAAGATCTTTTTGAAAGTTTTTTCAAGTCTATAGAATTTATTAAAATTTCACCGTCATAATTGTCATATAAACCTAATATCAATCTTATGATTGTAGACTTTCCACTACCATTGGGTCCTTTCAAAAGTAATTTATCCCCTCTTTTTGCTTTTAAATTAAAATTATTTAAAACAGTTTCTTTCCCATCAGGATAGCTAAATGTCACATTTTTCATTTCAATCATATTTATTTCGTTTATTTTTATTTTATCGGATGTTTCACTCTCTTGAGGATACTTTAAGAAGAAATTCTTGATTCTATCAAGAGCTACAAAAGCTGGTTTGAAAGTAAACATACTTAAATTCCAATTGATTACTGGGGCATATAATTTTCCAAAATATCCGACAAATGCCATATAAGTTCCTATTGATAAACTTTCTTGGAGGACACCTTTTCCACCTATATAGAGAAGAAGAACACTTACAATTGAAGAAAGAAGAATAATAACTTCGGAGCCAACCGATAATAGGATACTGTATTTTATCGAAGATTTTACATAATCTTTATTGATTTTGTTTATCTTTTCAGTTTCTTTATCTTCTAAATTCATTCTCTTGATTTCTTCAACTCCACTTACTGACTGCTGAAATTTACCATGAAATGTAGCTGCTTTTTCCATTGTTTGACTTGTGAGTTTACCAAAAGCATTTTCAAAGGTTTTTGTGATTAAATAGAATACAGGTATTATTAAGACTAAAATTAGAGTTAACTTAACGTTCATTAAAAACATGATTATCATTGCTCCTATGAATTCAAAAATGCTCAGAATCAACTTGAAACTTTGCATAGAAAATAATGGACTTAAAGAATCAACTTCTCCAAATCTTGAAACAATGTAACCACTTTCACTGTTCGAAAAAAATTCTAATGGTAATTTTATAATGTGATTTGTCAAATCTTTTTTTATTTCTAATAAAGTGTTCTGACTAACTATGGTGAAAAGTGCCGAACTTAAATAATTAAATGTGCTTTTTAAAATATAAATTACAACAAGCATTAAAACGTATTTTGTCAGAATACTCAAGTTTTTCATCATTATTCCTTCATCAAAAGCTAACTTGGTAACATAGGGAGGCAAAAGAGAAATTAACGATAAGCCAATTAAAAAAAGAAATGATATAATAAATAATTTTATTTTTGGTTTTATGTAATTAAAAACAAATTTCACAAATTGAGTATTTTTCACATTCATGTTTCTTGGGCCTCCTTTTAGATAAACTGACTTTGGAGAGAGAGAAGGAAAGTATTTTGATTATACTCACCTTCTCTTATTTATTTACTTACTCAATTGACTGTTCATTTAACTAATCATAAGAGTAGAATTTTATTAAATAAAAGAAGCTGAAGCTAAACTAGTTTTACTACCAGAGGTTGAGCCTGCAACATCAGCAATAGGTACTGGGCCATCTGCAATACATATAAGACATACAGCTAAACATCCTGACCCACAAACAATCCAGCATCCAACACCGTCCGGATTCATTTCTTTCATACTATTCACCCCCTCGTATAATAGTAAATTGAGAAACACATTTTTCCTTGGTTCTAAGATAGCCTTTTTCTTTTGTTTTTTATTCTTTTAATTTTTTTATTCTTCTTTGAAAAGAGGTATCCAAATGCTAGAATTAAGATACGACTCATCTAGTGAAGGAAGATTCTAGATTCTCCTTGCAAAACCCTTTGGGTTGTTGCCTGAAAAAGCGTGCTTCCTGACTTGGCTGTCATTGCTGCCTACTTCAATTACTGCATCTCTTTGATTAGGTCAACAGCAAGACTATTTTTCAAAGATGGATGCCAATCACGAGGTTTCAGTCAGCTGCCAAGATTAGGATACCTCTTTCACTGTTTCTTTTACCCTTTTGTTTATTGTCTTAATCCTAAGACTATTTCTAATCATAGAAAGTCTTTTGTCGATATGGATAAAACCGATCCTTTGGATGCTTACGTTATCGCCGATTTCGCTAGATGTGGCAAGATTTCTTCTTCTCCTTGGCGTGGTTCTCAGTTCTTAGCTTTGAAAAGACTTACTCGCCATAGGTTCCATTTGGTTCAATTGATGAGTCGTGAGAAAGTTTATAGCGAATAACTCCTATCGTTTGGATGAGGTGTTGTATGAACCTTTGAATATCGCTATTTCCTCTTCTCTTAACGTTATTAAAGCTTTGGAGAACGAGATTAAATTAGTTGATAAGGCTATTGAGAAAACTATCAAAGGACTTAATCCTAATGAGTATATCTGTCTTATTTCTATTCCTGGTATCGGTCCTGTTATCGCTGCGGGTATCTTAGCTGAGATAGGTTCTGTTACTTTTTTCAATTCTAACAATTCTTTGGCTAAGTTCGCTGGTTTGACTTGGCAATCTTTTTCCTTTTTACCCCTTGACTTTTTACCAATTAGCTCTTACATAATATATATGCTCTAAAATCTAAATTAAGCAGCAACTCCAGCGGCAAAAATAGCTTTAGCTCCGGCCGTAAGTCCTACAGAATCAGCAACTGGAATAGGGCCATCAGCGACGCATATAAGACATGGAAATAAGCAACCCGCACATGCTAAACAACCTATTCCTTCAGGATCAACATCAATTTCTGCCATATTAATTCACCCCCTTGTATAATAATTAAATTGCGAAACGCATTCTTTCTTGGTTTTAAAATGGTTTTTTCTTTTGTTTTTATTCCTTTTTAATTTTTTAAGATATGACTCATCTTGAGAATGAAAATCCTCTACCTTCTACAAAACTTTGGGTTGTTACATTAAAAATGTGCTTTCTGATTTAACATATTATCTAGTTCAACTAGTATATATCTTTGATTAGGTCAAAAGCAAGACTATTTTTCAAAGGTAAATGCTAATCAAAAGGGTTCAATCAGAAACTAAGATCTGGTAACTATACTTCCAAGAATAATAGAATGATTAAAACAGGTAATCATAAAGTTTAAAATACATACTTACCAACTTTCTTTAATAATATTCATCATAGCTCCAGTTTCCAACATATTTGTTTTAACAGCGTCCTTATCATCTCCTCCAAAAGTAATTATTCCTAATGAAAACATCACCATCATGATTACTATAACAAGCACCTTTTTCATTTTTGAGCCCCCCACATAATTTAAGATAAACCTCCCTTCACTATTTATAATACTCTTTTCCATATGGTTTTCAAGTGTTTTGTCAACTTCTAAAATGCGCATAAACAAAGGATTGTTATTTTTGAATTTTTAAAAATAAATGTTACAACTTCTCGTTTTTTACATTTCATCTTCTCCTACTTTTGCTTTATGTCAAGAATAATAAAGGTTATGATATAATAATCTTTGTAATAAAAAATACGCTGTTTCTACAAGACGTTAACATTATAGGAAAAGCAATCCTAAGTAACTTTTAGGTGCCGATTCAGTAACTAAAAGATTATATATCGGTTGGGGGGGGAATTAGAGATGAATATAAAAGATATTGTAGAAATACTCAACTTTGGTCAGTTTTCAAAACCGTTTTTAAATTATATGGGTGAGTATTTGAAAAATGAATCAATAAAACAACATGAAGATGTTATTAATTACATTGATGTATTAAAATTAAAATGGGCTGCAAAATATGAAGAAGCACTTGAAAAGATAGAAAAGGCAATAACGTTATCTAAAAAAAGAAGCATTGATTATTTGCTTTTAGTGGAAAAGATGGATGTATTGGTTAAATTTTCAAAGGAGAAAGAAATTAAAGAAACTTTCTATGAGTTAAGAAACGGGTTCTCTAAACTTCCAAGGTATCTTAGAAGAGTCGTTGTAGAATCTTTAAGAAACATACGAGAATTGTATTATGAATCCAATGAAAGTATGGAAAAGGTTAGACATTGGAGTGAAGAATACGAAAACAATCCTGTTGATAAAGGATTTATCCTCATGGCTGATGCAAGAGAGAGAAAGAATGAAGGAAGATATGAAGAAGCGACTCAGTTAAATATTGAAGCATTTAAGGCATTGAAAGATGTTCCTCATCCATCTGGAATAGTAGGATCATTAAATAACATAAGTTGGTGGTTAAAAGATGTAGATAAAAGTATCGCTTTAAACTTTAGCTTAGGATTGGGATTTTACCTTGGTTATTACTTTGACGATGATAATTACAAAATTTTCAATTCACTTGATACTATCTTTCAAGTACAAAAAGAAAGCAACGATCCAATGATGTATGAAACAGCGTTTATCTTCTCAAAGTGTTTATCAAAGGTTGATAAAGAAAGATACAACATTTTAAAAAAGCGGTGTGGAGAAAGTATCAATCAGTTAAAATACTGTGTTTTTAATTTAGATAACAATTATTATTTAAACACAAAGACGTTAAGAAATTTCATAAAGCAAGAAATAGAAAAAGGGCAAGTTCCTATTAAAGAACTAAATATCTCAAAAAGAACGTTGAATGATTTCTTGTTTGGAAAAACAAAGCAAATAAAGCCAAATACATTGAGAAAGATAATAAACACCCTTGAGTTTGAAATAAACACCTCTCTTGCTATTCCAATAGTAAAAGAGTTAAAAAAGAAAGATATAGACAAAAAGTTTGAAGAAAACTTTTACAAATTTATAAAGTTAAAGGTAGAAAACCAACTTTCTGAATTTTTTACTTCGTATCTTGTTCATTATCACAGGCAAGAGGTTAAATTAGAAAAGGTGATTAAAGAGATAGAAAGTGAAAGTTTAATAAAAGAAAGATGTGATTACTACACAAGAGAGTTAATAAACTCAATATTTGAAGAAACTCCAAAGATAGATGTTGATTCATTACTTACAAACAACCAAAGACTAAAAACATTCACAAACAAAGATATAACTTTTAAAGAACATCCTTACTATTCAGCAAGGAAAATCCTTGTAAAAAGATTCATGAAAGACTTAAATAAAAAGAATTTAAAAGAGTTCATTGAAAATTACATTGGACTTGATACAAAACAAAAAAAGACAGTAGAAAAGTTCATAATGAATTACGGTAGGTACTATGATTTGAAGGATATCCCCAAAGAATTCACACCGAAAGTACCAAAAGAGATTGATCCATTCGTGAAAAAGTATACGTTGAAAAGGAAACCTTCTGCTATTTCTTTTTATGTTTTTGAAGGGGAAGAGAGAGAAGAGTTTGTGGAAATTTGCAATAATTTTTAATTGAAAAGACTCACATTAGATGTCCGTAAAAAAGATTGGTTATCTCATAGACATAAATACCTTCAAACCAATTCCTTATTTGAATGACAATTAATTAAGATATAACTTTCACTCCAGATTCATTAACCCCTATTTTCGGTAAAAAATTGGGCTCACTTTTTGTTAATCTAAAACTGCATCTGGATTATTTTCTTCTAGGTTCATTACTACTTTATTAAATAGCATTAAAACACAAACGACAATTAAAATCAAACCAGATAGAATGAACATAAGTCCTATCCCCCTGTTTTTCCCAACACCTATTAAAGAGCCAATCCAAGTATTCGATAATGTACCTCCATCGATAAGAAGTGGATTGAATACTTTTTCTGCCAAAACACCTGATAATACAATTGCAACTGGAGTTATAATTTTCAAAAGTCCATCTATCACAGCACCCACTCTCCCCAAAACTTTACCTTCAATTTTGACCTGCATTATCGTACCCAATGTCGCATTTGTGAATGGAACAGGCAACATAAATATGAAAAATCCCACACCAATTATATACCAAAGAGGCGATACACCCATCACACACAAACCTATACCTGATAGTATGAGGCTGATAAATATCGCCTTTACCCTATTTTTACTAGTTGGTATAGTACTTGCAACTAACCCTCCTAAAACTAATGCTACTCCTGATAAGGAGTTTACCATCCCATAAATTACTGAATTATAATTGCCCATTATTATTGGTCCAACAAGTACAAAACTTAAATTAGCTATAAAGTTTAACAGGGCAAATACTGCTATGAGTGAGAAAAAACCTTGTTTTCCTTTTAAATATGTAAGGGCATATTTAAAATCATTGATTATATTACCCATATTTACCCTTTTATCTTCGATAACAGGCTGTGGGATTTTTTGTGATACAACTGTTCCTATTGCTACGAAGAATGTTATAAAATCGATTGTTAATAAACCTGATAAATCAATTAAAGGGTATAGAGCTCCTGCTACTACAGGTGCTATTATATTTTGAATGGATGGGATTAATTGCATCATTCCATTTGCCCTACCAAGGTTTTTCTTAGGAACAATTTCTGGAATAGAGGCAGTCAATGCAGGACCTTGAAACGTCCCAAATATTGCAGATATGAAGTTAATAGGAAAAATCATCCATAGTTTCATTTGCCCTGATACAAGCAGTAAGATCATAAACATTTTTAAAAGTGCGTCAAATGCGTCCGTGCATATAATTATATTTTTCCTGTTTCTCCTATCAGCGAATGTTCCTGCAACCGGTGCAAAAATTATCCCTGGTAAAATTCGCATTAAAACAGTCATAGTAAAAGTCATAGCACTTCCGGTTGTTTCTAGAACCCAGACAGATAACCCAAAAGTTGTCAAACCAGAGCCTAAAATAGAGACGAATTGTCCTATCCAAATTATCATAAATTTTTTCATAGATTTTTCTTGGTTTGACTTATTTTGATTCATCCCTTTTAACCTCCAGATAATATCTTATGAAAACAAGTATTAATCTAACTATTTTGATTTCTCGACATTCTGAACGCCTTCTCTCGCAGCTCTTATTGCAGTACCGATTTTGATTAATAGAGTAATTGTAATAATGCTTCCTATGAATGCTAACAACCAATTGTAGCGAAAACCTATTTGATCTGCAATATAACCACTTACCAAAGGAATAGTGAAACCAAATAAGGATCCAGCAGCAGAAATAGCTGAAATATAAGATGCTCTCCTCTCGCTTGGAATGAAATCATGAACCCATACTGAACCGGCACTCTTATCTATGCCCAATCCTAATTCGATTAAACTGGCTCCTAGGTAAAAAGCAACGATTGAAGTGTGAGAAGCAATTGTAATAGAGCCTATTGCAATTAAACCTTGTCCTATTACTGATACTTTCACACCTTCAAAACGCTTTAGAAGTATGCCTGCTAAACTATTTCCAACGGCTAATACTACAAGAAAAATAGCCATTGTAAAACCTAAGTATGCGGTAGACAATTGAAGCTCTTTGACCATATATAATTGCCATATCATTACAAAGGTTTGGAAAGCAATTCTTCCTGACATAGAGTAAATCAAAATTAATCTCATTGTGGTACTTTTAAAAATATCAATTGTGTTTCGAACAAGGGCTTTTTTAAATAAAATTGCCCTATCTCCGTAATTTTCATTTAAAATGAAAATAAGCATGATCGATGTCCCAAGTGCCATTATACCAGCAACCAATAAGGGAGAATCCGGACGACCAATTGCAACAACAGAGGACAATAAAGCCACAATAGCACCGAATATTAGTGAAATTGCATTTGCATTCGGAAACACTTTCGCTTTTAAATGAGCTCGACCCTCTTTAGTAATTTCATCAACAAACCAAGCTCCTGGAGTACCACTAATCAACGATACGCCGGCTGCCCAAAATAAAATACTCAAGATAAAGGTAAATAGATTATTTGCTTGGAAGAATACCAGTAACCCGATGGACCATATGAAAAATCCTAACACTAACGATCTTTTCCGACCGTATTTATCAGCAATGTTTCCAGTTGGAAAGTCTAATATACTTAACGCTATTGAAGAAATAGCTAATACCTGTCCGATTTGAAATGAAGTTAATCCCCTTATACCCATATGAGCAACATATACAGTGCCGAATAATTTATCAATACTTTCGTAAAGTATAATAATAAAATAATATTTCATTATTGTAGAGTCAAGTTTGATTGATTTACCAAAACGCCCCATAGATCTTATCCTCCGGTTTTTATAAAATTACTGCCTTTAATAATTCTAAAACTTAATATCTGTTCCCTTTGCCTCCGTTCATCACAGCATTTTCTTTTTCTTATTCAACCATTAGTTTTTTACCAAAGATATCTACGAAGTAGATGATTCTTAATATAGCCATTAATATATAGCCATTAATCCCAAAAATATCAAAATAAGATTTTGCCAGTTTTCTAAAATAATTAACTTTTTCCACAGATTTCCATTTATTCCCACAAAAAATATGAATAAAAATAAAAGGATTCTAACTATTAATGGGTTATCAAACACGAGAAGCCCCACATCGTTACTTTTTCTTCTTCCACCTTCGTATGATATGTATGGATGTGAAACTCGCTCCCCACCCTTCTAAAGATCTTAATTTTATTATATACTTTTTCATATGGTTTTCAACTATTTTTTTAATTGACTTCAAATATGCATTGATAAACTATTACAGAGATTTGTCAAAAAAATGTTATGTTAAAATATTTACGATTTTTTTGCCGAATATACTGTTTTTGCCATTTCTTTTACTTATTATAAGAGAGTTATGATATAATGAACTTAAGAAAAAAATATAGAAGCTTCGAGAGTTGTTAACATTCCAAAGAAAAGGTTTTTGAAGTGAATTTTATTTTATATTTTTGTTGTTATTGGGTAAAGGAAAAAGGGGTTGAGAAATAAACATTAAACTATTGTGTGAAATTGTGAATAAAGAACAGTTTATAAATTCAATTTTGGATTATATATCGAAGGTATTTTATAATGAGTTGTAAACAAAGGAGCGAAGGAAGTTGATTCAATACGAAGATTTTGCAAAAGTTGAGATGAGAGTAGGGAAAATTATACAAGTTGGTGACTTTCCAAAAGCAAGAAAGCCTGCTTATCAACTTACCATCGATTTTGGAGAGTATGGATTAAAACATTCAAGCGCTCAAATTAAAGAGGTATATAAAAAAGAAGAACTTTTAAATCGACTTGTCATTGCGGTTACCAATTTCCCACCAAAGCAGATTGCTAATTTTATTTCAGAAGTTCTTGTATTGGGAGTAAATAACGAAAAAGGACAGGTTGTTTTACTGCATCCCGATAAAGAGGTCCCTTTAGGGGAAAGAGTGTACTAAAAGATTGGTAAAGAGTTTTCTTTTTTGTTTGTTCAACTTAATTATACTATAAGTCTGATAAATATCGCTTTTACCCGATTTTTACTTCTTTTTTATTTTATCATGATAAAAATAGATTCGGCAATCAACACCATATTTTTTACAGGTTTTTAATGTATCATCTTTTAACCTTTCCCAATAAGAATTATCATTCTTATTATAAATATTATCATACAAGGGTAGCAAATGGGGTCTGGTATCCTTTATGTAATTCATTACCCTTCCTTTATAACAACCTCTCAAATTTAAATTTTCAAAACAGATATAATGGGTATGCTTATAGATCTTCTCTATGATTGATTCATAATCACAGATCCCTGGAAAGATTGGAGATATAAATACATACGTATTGATTCCTTCTGCATTAAGTTTATATAAAACATCCAGTCTCTTTTCCACCGAAGAAGCATATGGTTCTATTTCTTTTCGAAATTTATCATCTAAGGTATTCATGGAAATCCCAACCTTAATATTTGAAAACTGCTTTATCAAATCAATATCTCGCGTAACTAATGCTGACTTCGTTAAGATCTCAACATGAGCCTTAGTTCCAGTAAGCTTCTTCAATATTTTTCTCGTCGCCTCATACTTTTTTTCGAACGAATTATATGGATCTGTAACAGAACTAAATAATATTGTTTGATTCTCTTTGAATTCAGGAATTTTTATTGATGAAACCTTCTTAATATCAATAAAATCTCCCCAATTATCATTATGGTTTGTAAAACGTTTCATAAATTCCGCATAACAATAAATACATTTATGCGTGCATCCAACATAGGGATTGCATACATAATCTGCATCCGGCAATTTAGTTTTTGAAAATAATTCTTTGACTTGAACCTCACTAATATGAATCAAATTTTCACTTCCTTCCTTGTTGTTTCCACTGCTTGCTACCACGATAAGAATTATGCTTTCTATCTTTTGGAAAAGGTTGTTAAGTATTTGGATCTTAGCTGATCTTTCTAATTGCCTTTTAGGTAGAGCTAAATACAGAAACTATTTAAAAGAGACGCCCTAGAAGGGATCTAACGAGAATTTCCGTTGTTCCCTTAACAGGGAGTCTCCTTTCTTCTAAGAAATTTATTGCTCCTAAATTCCACAGCCCAGTTTGAACACATACATACCTCATACTCAATTCTTGGGCCCTCTTCAGAACATGATGTATGAGTAACTTTCCTATCCCTTGTTTTCGATAATTTTCTTCTACAGCTAAATAGTCAATCATTGCAACTTTATCCCAAAATGGGTAAGAAAGCGATATAAAACCGATAACTTTTTTATTTATAGTTGCTACATAAATATCTCCTGAATAATTTTGTATTTCCTCTTGTACTTCTTTTCTATAGCGGGTCGCATTAACGTAACGATCCAATAAGAATATCCAATCAAAGTCTTTTTCCATTTCAAAATCACGTATGTTGATATTTTTTTGCATACAACTTCCCCCTGTTGTAATTCACATGCCTAACCGCCACATTATATAAGAATACATATCCACATTCCATTCCGTGAATTTCCACATTGGCATCCCTGCACCGTGCCCTGTATCTTTTATCATGTAAAACAAAATCGGTCCTTGTTTATGCCATTCTTCCCCAATTCGTTTCCCCCTCTCATATCAGCTTCAGCATATATTCCGCCTGCGAAATTCCTTTTGTAAGTAATCCCTATAAGGTAAGGAATCAAGAATTTCTCTTGTTAATTTGTTCTCTTCATCAATCCATTTTATAACCGCAGGATGATTCAAATCTTCCATCCACCTATAAGGATCTTCTATTTTTTCACCAAATATTACTTCTTCAAATTTTTCTTGAATAGCTTTAGGATAGTCAAATTCCTGACTCCTTTCATTTCTCATAAAATCCGCCATTTTTTGTTCCCCTTTTTCAAAAATGATCTAGTTACTTTCTTAAATCTTTTAAGCTTTTTCAAACGTTGCTTCTTGTACTATGTCGTTGAACTGTTCTGCCACAGGAGACTTTCTCTACGCACCCCATAAATTGATAACAGCTTCTTTGTTCTCTCTCCCAAAGAAGGATAGGATCAAAAAAATAACTACGCCGATGATTGACATAATCCAAAGAACCGTATACGCCCAATCTATAAAAAATATAAGAAAAGAAAAAAGATAAAAAGATAATGTCACAAAGCCTAAAAGATTATTGAAAAAGCTATTTGAAAAAGGCAATGAAATCCCGCCTTCTCTTTGTATCCCTAAACTTCCTATAGACGTAAATAAAGAAAGGATCAAAACTGAGCTTAAATTCGAAAATCCAGCTTCATAACCGAATGTTTTTAAGATGATTATTGATACGAAGAACGTGAAAATTGATAAAATCATTCCAATAATAGCTGAAAACATAACATCCTTAAAGAAAACTTTTTTCAGTGAGAGATGAGTCGATGCGATTGCTTCGAGAAATCCACTCATCATTTCCCTCGTATTTTCACATATCCCACCAAAAATTATGGTAGTGAATAGCAAAGATAAAAAGGGTAATAGAACTTCTAAAGAAGGATTAACGATTCCAATAAAACATGTCATACCTATCATCATAGCCAGGCTTACAATCAAAGTTTTTATTCCCTTTTTTAAAAAGATGAGATCTTTCCACAATATGGCATTTATTTTTATTTTCATAGTCTTGCTATAGCCACCTTTTCTTTATTTATTTTCCTTATGATTCCTAAGAATATAGCGATCAAAATCGCTGAAACGAGCAGTGTTATTATAACCATTAACCTGAGTGAGTAAGTTAAGAAAAAAGCACTCAGATTCAAAAAGAGAACGGCAAATATAAAGACTCCTGAGTTAATAAGTGTGGTAATCGTGATGTTTGCAAAGAACCAGTAGCAACTTCCCACCAAACCCTCTATACCAAAGACAAAGGGAATCGCTATTGCCAAGATCAGAAGATTATTTATTGAAGGGATTACTATTTGATTATACATTATCCATGAAATGAAAGTTGAGATAAAAAGGATTATCCACCCCAGACATATGGAAACAATCGTTATTAAACGTGCTTTAATGAGAAGTATTTGTCTGACAGAAAAATGCGTGGCAAGGATACTTTCTAATGATCTATCTGAAATTTCCATAAAAAATATTTTGTTATTTAAATTAAACCCAACGATTAAAGGAATTAATAATATGAGATTTGAATAACTTTGCTGGAATTTTTCAATTGATATTAAGGATGAAATAGCTATAAATAAGCCAAGTATTATTGAAAAAAGAAAGGAGCCCTTGGATTTTTTTAAAACAGTGAGATCTTTCCATAGGATTGCATTCATCTTTTCACCCCTTTTAATGCTCTTGTTACAAGGCCTTTTCTAATTTCTGGTTCGGATTTTAATAGCTTTAAATATAGATCTTCCAACCCTTCTTCTTCTGTTTTCATCTCCTGAACTTTTACACCTGCTTTTGCCAATACTTCAAATATTCTTCCAGAATCATTCCCTTCGATGTAAATCGTGTTACCATCGATTTCTACTTTCATTTCCTTACTTAATTCTTCTACCCAAGGCCCAATTTCTTTTACTTTTACAACGGTTCTTTTGGCATTGAAACGACTTTTTAATTCTTCATAAGAACCTTGTGCTACCATCTCACCATGGTTTATAATCGCTATATTCGAACATATCTTTTCTACTTCTTCAAGATCATGTGATGTCAGAAATATTGTCTTTCCTTCTTTTTTGAGAGCAAGAAGCATTTCTCTTATCAATGTTCTTGCTTCAGGATCCAATCCAAGCGTAGGTTCATCGAGAAAGATTAAAGTGGGATCACAGATAAGAGCCCTGGCAAGGGTTAATCTTCTGGTCATACCATGGGAATATGTGGCAACAGGTTTATCCTTTACTTCCCACAACCCTGCAAAAGTAAGAAGACTTTCAATCCTTTCTTTCCTTTCACCGGGACTAGCATCTTCATAATATATCCTGTCAAAGAATTCCATGTTTTCATATCCCGTAAGGATGTAAGATACACCCAAACTCTCAAGCATGAAGCCAATCTTTTTTCTCTTCTTGTCATATTCCTTTGTTGTAACATCAACACCAAATACCTTTATTGTACCGTTAGTTGGTTTTAAAATGTTTAAAATCAGTCTCACCATGGTTGTTTTACCCGCACCATTAGGTCCCAACAATCCAAAAGCTTCCCCCTCTTTAATTGAGATGTCTATATTCCTCAAAGCAGGCTCTTCTTTTCCTCTGTATTCTTTGCAGAGATTCTCTATTTCTATAATATCCATCAAATTCATCTCCCTACAAACAAAGTGGTCGATACTTGTAAAGCTTGCTCCCTGATTTAACAGTCAACTTGCTAACCAATTACTTTTTTATTTTCCTGAATTTTTCGCTTGTTGAAATAATTTTTTGAATCGTAACTGAATGTATTTTTGTTTTTTTCAAACTTCTTTTGTGCTCGTCACACCATTTTCTTTTTCTTATTCTATCATCAGTCTTTTACCAAAGATATCTACAAAGTAGATGATTCCTAATATAGCCATTAATCCCAGAAATATCAAAATAAGATTTTGCCATTTTTCTAAAATAATTAACTTTTCCCACAGATTTCCATTCATTCCCACAAAAAATATGAATAAAAATAGAAGGATTCTAATTATGAAAGGGTTATCAAACACAAGAAGCCCTACTCCGACTAAACCACTAAGTACCGCTGACCAAATCGGAAAGGTTATCAATACCGTCAAAAGTATTTCAAAATTAGGAATTAGTCCCATAGAAAAAATGTTTGTTACATATTGCACAATAACTCCCCATAACATGAATACCTGGGTAAACAATAATACTGCCAACATTTTCCCCAAGAATATTTCTTTTATATTTAAAGGTGATGCCAAAAGGTATGAGATATTTTTATTTTCCTTCTCTTTTTGAAAGCTGATCCAACCAAATGTATAAGGTACGAAAAAAGTAACTATAAAAGAGGAGATAAGAATAGGATTAAATTTATTTGAATTTTCCAAATTAAACGCTATTACAAAGATTGTAATAACCGTCAAAAGCGAAAAAAATTGAAATCTTTTCCTTAGGAAAATTCGTAACTCTTTTTTAATTAGGGCTCTCATCATTCTTCGTCCTCCTTCACGATATAAGTATATATATCCTCAAGCGTTACTTTTTCTTCTTCCACCCTTTCGACATCTATTCCTTTATTCACGAGATATCGAACTACTGATGATGGACTTATTTTATCTCCAGAGACAATCAACTCTTTTTCCCCGATTACATTTACTTCAGAATCCTTTGAAATTTCATTTACTATATCCCTGGGAATTTTATTACTTACCTTTATTGTTACACCCATTCTAACTCCCAAAGCCTCTTTCAATTCTTCCATATTTCCAGATACAACTATTTGCCCTCTTCTCAAAAGTATTATCCTTGAACATATTCTTTCTATATCGAAAAGGTCATGAGAGGTTATTAAAAGGGTTTTTTCTTTATCATGTAAGCTTTTTAAAAATTCTACCATGTTTTTCCTGGCTACAGGATCAAGATTGGACGTTGGTTCATCCATTAAAACAATCGAAGGATCATGCAAAAAAGCTCTTGATATGGCTAACTTTTGCTTCATACCTGCGGAAAGTTCCTTTACCATACTTCCCCTATTTTCGTAAAGTCCCCATTGATTTAGTAATTCTTCTCCACGTATTTGGGAAACCCCATATAATTCACTCCAGAACTTTATATTTTCATCAACCGTTAAATCATCATATAACCCAGGCCCATCCAAAATGAAACCTATCTTTTTTCTTTCGTGCTTGGTCATCTTATCAGTATCTACCCCTAAAATTTTTGAAACCCCTTCAGTTGGTTTCAAAAGTCCTAATATTATATTTATCAGGGTAGTTTTTCCTGCACCGTTTGGCCCAATCAATCCTACAATTTCTCCCGCCTTTATTGAAATATTTATATTTTTCAAAGCTTCTACCCCGTTTTTATAAACCTTCCGAACCTCTTTTAATATTATCGTTTCCATAAATCTATTCCCCCCCTTCCAAATATTATTTCTTTTTGTACTTTTTAAGAATCTTTGACATATTGCTTTTTAAATAACTCTCTGTAACTTTCATTCTTTTGGTATAATTCTATGTGTGAACCGGAATCCACTATAGTACCGTTTGCCATAAAATATATTTTATCTGCTTTTATTATTGTTGAAAGGCGATGAGAAACCAATATTATCGCCATATCTTTTTCCTTTTCCTTCAGCCTTTCAAATATTAATTCTTCGGTACGTGAATCCATTGCAGAAGTAGCTTCATCCAACAACAGCACCTTAGGGGGATGTAATAATGTTCGAGCTAAATTGACTCTTTGCTTTTGCCCACTGGATAAAAGCAAGCAGTTTTTATTAAGAGACTCTGAAAATTCTGTTAGTTGTGTGATTTCTAAAATCTTATTTATTGTACTTTTTTCAACTTTTTCACCTAATAATATATTCTCTTCTATGCTTGCATTGAATATAAAAGGAGAACTTTCTACATATTTTATATTTCTTCGTAAATCTGAAAGATCATATTGTGAAAGTTTTAATTTGTTCAGTAATATTTCTCCTCTTTGTGGTTTATATAGCTCGGTTAATAGTAAAAGTAAAGTACTTTTCCCTGTTCCAGTTGATCCAACAATGGCTATCTTTTCACCTTTGCCGATTTGTAAATTTATATTTTTTAATATATAATTATTTCCCTCATATGAGAAGAAAACATCGTGGAAATCAATTGTAAATTCTTTTGGAAAGAGCATTCCTTTACGTACTTTTTCCTCTTCTTGGTTTAGTAAAGTTTCAATTCTATCTATTGATGGAAAAGCGGCAGGTGTGGTAGTGAAGAGAAAAGCTAAGTTCCATACTGGGACATATAGCCTTCCAACGAATGTGAAAAAGGCGATCAGCGTTGGAATATCTACTAAATCCCTCATTGATAAAATTGCACCAATGCACAAAATAATAATAGGCAAACCTTCTTCAATATACATAGTTATACTATTATATAGTTTTTCATAAAAACTTTTGTTTTTCATAGAATTATGCCAGTTGCGGATCTTGTTTTGAAAAAGATGGTAAAAATAGGCGGTTTTTTCCAATAATCTTATGATAATTGCTGAATTTATTCCTTCTTCTATTGATTTTACAACATTATCGTTTGCCTCTCGTTCTAACAAAGACATACTTTCCATCTTTGGTTTGAATTGCTTTTGGCATAATAAGTATATGGGCAAGGAACAAACGAATATTATGGCTAAATAAGTATTTAATTTAAAGGCGACATAACATCCTACCGAAAATTCAGCTATTGCCTGAAAAACAGATGTGAAAAAAAGTGTTTCTTCTCCAACTATGTCAATATCAGAAGTGAATCGCGCCATTAATTCACCCGATGGCTTCCTTTTATGGTACGAAGCTGGTAATTTTAAAACTTTTAGGTATAATTTCTCACGCAAGCTCCCTTTCACTAACAGTTTCAAAATGTCTCCATGATAATCACTTAAAAACCAAATAAAACGTGTGAAAGAATAAATAACAAGTATCAATAAAGCTGTAATCAGAGCACTTTTCATCCCTTGCCCATCGTTTATTGTTGTAATTTCTTGCATCAAGTTTTCTATTAAAAATGGAGTCACAGCTACTAGTGGTATAAAAGATAAAATTAGTATGAAATTTATAAATAACTCTTTTTTAAAACGAGAGACCTCTTCCCAAAGAAAATACAACGCGTTTTTATATTTCATTAAAGTCCACCCACTTCATGTACTCTTTCTTTTAATAGTATCACTTTGTCTAATTTTCTTATCGTCAATAATAAGTATTTCATCTTTATTAATTTTATTATATACTTTTTCATATGGTTTTCAAGTGTTTTTTTAATTGACTTAAAATATGTACTGATAAAGTATTACAAAGATTGGTCGAAGAATACTTATGTTAAAATTATTTAGGATGATTTTTATCAAATATTATGTCTTTGTTATTTCTTTTAGTTATTATAAGAGGATTATGACATAATGAAATTTAGAATAAAATAATAAAAAGTCGGAGAGTTGTAACATTCCAAAATAAGATATCTGAAGTAAATTTTATTTTGTGTTTTTGTTGCTATTAAGTAAAGAGAGTTTTCTACCGTTTCTTTATATGATTTTCAAAGGGAACAAAGAAGAGAGTTAGTCAAATTTAGTGGCAATTTTAATTGAAAAACGCCCATGTTGGGCGTCTTTTTGAAAATTACTTCAATAATTCTTTTAGCTCTTCTATGGTTATTTCAAATATATTGTCGATTATAAGGTTTATTCTTCTTTCTTCAGTTTCTTTTATCTTTTCTTTTACCTCTGTGGTTAATTGTCTACTAAATCGTTTACTTAGTAACTTTAATGCTACTCCTTTTTTTCTTCAAGTGTTCCTTTTTCCATTCCTTCGTTTCTTAACTTTTCAGCTATCGTTAAAACTATTTAACCCCTTCCAAGCATTATTTCTTTTTGTGCCTTTATTATCTCTTCTATCGTTACCTCTTACCTTACGTTTAATAGGTAAATCATACACGGTTCCGACTATTCTTGTAACTATTCTTCTTGTAGTTGTTTTACGTAAGTGAATACCCTATTTGATAAGTTCGTTTCTACGTTCCAGACTTCTCTCCCATGGTATATTACTATTCTATTATTATCGGTACCTTTTTTGAATGACAATTATTTATCATCTTAGCTTGAGGATTTTAAGACTTACCCTAGTTGTAAGTGAAAGCTAGCCAGAAATAACTTTCAAGCATCTTGTTGGCGCGACATAGATAATTAAACTGTTCACTGAAAGCTGTTTGTTTTAAACCAGATAGAAAACAAGTTGATCGAGTTTTTTTCAATGTGTTGTAGACCAGATGTCCAGATCAGTTGTGGTGGGAGTATATGTCTCTGTGAACCATGCTGAAATATTAACCACTTAAGGAATCGTATCAGTCGATCAATTTTTTTTTGAGATTTTGGGGTAACATCTTGATTTCAGGTAGTTTAGTTTCCCCTTCTAACTCGATGGGGAACAACCCAAACGGATAAGATGTTCTTTAAGAGGTTTTATATCGTCTAATGGTAAGTTTTTGGAAATGTTATTGAAAAGTTTTATTACTTCGTAACAGTGACAAAAGGGCCGTGTTTCTCCTTTGAGAAGGTGATTCAGCAATCGAGTTGTATCTAGTGGATATTTTTCTGCGAAATTTTCTTTATCTAACCTATAATAAAACATTTCTGGAATTTTTAAAACTGGGTCTAACTTGGCGACAATTAAATCTACCACTTCAGAAAAGACAGGCTGCAATGCAAAAACCCAATCTACCATATTCCCTGCTTCTTCCGGACTCAAAGGGAGAGGAATACCGTCAGTACGTATGGACCAGTAATTTCTAATCCATTTGTTCCATATTTCTTTAATTGCTTCTTGGGGAAGAGAGGTAAGTTGATTGGTAACTTCTGCAGCCCACTTTCCCCTTGTTTTCTCATCAACATTTTCTATAAATTTGTCTAACCAGCCACTCTGAATAGGATCTATTGAACTTCGCACAGCAATACTGGCTAAATGAACACAAAGAAGATCGTATGATTCTGAATCTCTTCGCAGATTATTGTAAGCCTGCTCATATAGAGGTAACAAGTCTGGCAATAATGCCTCATTCCATTTCCCCCACCGAAGATATCCTTCCCAAGCCTGTTCGGCACGCTGGGCATCAGCATCAGTATTCCAATCAAGTAAAGGTAATATCTTTTCACGAGTCCATTTATGGTCAAGAGAAAATAAAAAATGAAGTTGGCTGGCAAGTATAACCCGACCCATTGCAGCTGTATTAGACTTTGCTGATATAATTCTCTCAAAACGACCTTTGTACTCATCAAGTATGCCCTGCCGTTCATTTTCTTTTTGGGATTGGTGTCTGGCCAGGGCTAAAACCCAGAATTGTGTAATTACCCCTCCAACGTGGTTAATGGCGGTTGTTAACCAGTCATTGATATGATTCAGGATTTCTTTTTCATCGTGTTTCTCTACCTCTTGCCATAGGCGGTCTACAATAGTTTCTGCACAAGGCAATAGCGAGGTTGGCAAACTTCCTTCGTTTGCTTTGACCTTTTCTTTCAACAGTTCGGTTATACTATATCTATGCTTCCATATTTCTTTGAAATGTTCCAAGAATTGCAACACTTCTTTCCACTGAGCTTCAGTTAAATTGGTTGACTGCCATCCAGAAATAATAGCATCCCATAGGTCAGTGTCCCATTCTTCCCTTGCCTCAAGTTCTTCAATTAGCTTCCAACCCCACAGAAAAGAGCGAGCTACAGCTTTTTGAATCACAGACAAAAGCCCTTCTCTATCAAGCCCTAAAATTTCCTTTTCTTGATAGGTTAACAAAAATTCAATTATCTGTGAAACAGGCTTGGAAAGAAGTTCCTCCACGGTTACAGGGCTTTGGGGCCCTACCCATTCCGTTGAGATATACCAATCTAAATTAGGATATTCTCTGGGTTGAAAATCAGGATGCCTAGCTTGAATCTCACTAAACTTCTGGTGTACTAATGAACAATTTGGAGCGATTTGCTCTAACCAATATAAAAGATTGTAAACTTCATAGTTTTGACTTCTTAAATTAGCAGGATCTTTCTCATTTCTTTCACAATTTGCTAAATAAGTCTCGACATTCTCCAAAAGACGTTGACGAACCGCTACGTCAGCTTTAGGATAAGCGACTTTAAGCAATTGAAAAACTTCATGTTTAAGACCATGAACAAAAAGCCAATTGTTTGTCAAAAGTTTTTGAAGTTTTTCATTGGGGTTGGAATTATGGTCAATTGTTACACCGTAAATTGCCAATCTCTTAAATATAGGAATGTTGGATAAAGTCCATTCTTGAATAGTAGTTTGAGCTCGTTCAGGATCATCCTTGAGGAGCAATTCTATTATATCCCTGGCAAAATCAATAAGTAGGTCTAAGCTGCCAGGATATTGGTCCTGTTCATGGGGTTCAATGGCAGATCGCTTAAAGCTGACTGGATCCCACTTATCGTTAGCACAATCAACGTTACACAATAAACGATGGGCACTTTTTAGCTGACCTGTAATTATTGGCGCTAGCTCATGAACAAATTTTTTAAGATTAGGTTTAAAAAATTCCTTCCATGCCTCGCTGAAAAGGTAATCATCAGCTGGTATAGTTAATTTAAAACCAGATGGTTCTAAAACCAAGTATGGAGTAGAAAGGTATTTGAAAATACGAATTGCTATAGTGGCATATTCAGTAGAACAACACTTTTGTAATAAAAAATCTAAAGAATTTCCTTGGGTTGAAGGATAAATGGGAGCTATTAATAAGAGTTCCACCCATTTAGCAAGAGTCGTAGGTTCGGGAAGTGATTCGGAAAACCCTAGGTTTCCAGCTATATTCTTCCAGAGCAAAGGGCTCAATACCTGACCTTGCTTTTGTACCACAGCTAAAGCATCTTCTGGATAACGACATGCATATTTTTCAGCGAACCACTTAGCAAAAGCATCACTGATTTCATCTGAAGGGTTGTTTAAACTAAAGAGAGGCTTGAAGACGCCTTTCCCCTCAGCCCATTGCAACCATTCCACCCTCTCAGCATATTTAGTAAATATGTTAACCTTTATCGGATCTTTGATAACTTCTTCAATATAGCTGTCTTCTTCTCTATCAAGGGACGGTGGTAACTGTACTAAGTCTTTGATGCGTTGCTCATGTTCTACAAGGCCCATTCTGGTTTGGTTTACCCAAGATTTTACAGATTCAACAAGGGCTTTATGTTCTTGATCGTCGGGACTATGCTTATATGGAATTAGTTTTATTCCCTTGTACTTCCACTTTTCTATCTCGTCCTCAGGAACAAGGGCAAAACGCTCAGTCTCTGGTGGAAGGCCACGACCTAGGTATTCCATAGGGAGATCATTGTGACTGTAGCCAACAAAGAGAACTTTGTAGTTACCAAATATCCCTACCAAAAAACGTGCAGCCCAACCTTCTGTAAGGTAGGCACGACCGAAGTCCCTATCAGTGAGGATTAATTCTTCTGGTTTCTGGTCTACACAGCCGTGAAGATAAATAATGCCGTTGAATTGATGACCCAAAGGAAGAGCAGGAGCTCGATATATGGGGACTTCACCTTGAAAATTTTTGGCTGCAGCTTTGCTAAAGTGCGTATCAAAATTAGTGGTCACAATCCGAACTTCTTCAGGGTTGCGAAATAACGATAAAAGAGCGTAATGAAGTTCTGTGGGTTCTGATTCTTGATTCTTTATTCTCTCCCAAACTAATTTATGAACCTTAGGACCTTTCCCCTCGAGATACCCTAAAAAATGATCGGGAGCTTCTTTCTCAGGCTCCCATGTCAACAAATTACCTGTTTTAGATTCAACTTCTCTGACCAGTTTTTCGAAATTAGGTAGATTAGACGGGGGACTCATGGATACTCCAGCGCCGGCAAATATAACTAGTTTTCTTTCAGCTTGAGCATTAATAAGCTCTTCCGGTACTTCAATTTCACCTATCCACATAATCTTCTTCCTTTTCATTATTATTGATCTTTCATCTGTTTTTATACCAACCTTTCAATTTATCAGTCAATATCTGCACCATACATTGTAACCCACCAATTTTGTTATTTTATGTATCCTTCTTTTTTTAAGAAATACTGTGATAAATTTAGTATTCTTTTATCTTTCATTAGGTCTTTGAAGAATTTTTCGTATTCTGGTTCGCTTTTGTACCATTTGTGTATTAAGTCTAAAAAACCGATATCTTCATCCTCTTGTTTTATATACAACCTTGCATAACCATATCTGTTCCATATATTTATCTGGACCATGTAATCATAAGATAAAGATTCTATGATTCCTTTTAGGGTTTCTCTGTCTTTTTGTATGGCTTCTTTTTCTTTTTCTAAAATTGAGAGAAGGAATAACAGGAATCCTTCTCCCAGTTCATCAATGATTATTTCGTTTTTTTTAGATGTTTCTTCATCAAAATCATAGAAATCTTCGTCTTTTTGAAGTGCGTAACCAGGAACGATTTCAAAGGTTTTTAAAGTTTTTAGTACTTCTACTATTTCCTTCTTGTTTTTCACTTCTTTTCTGAATCTAAGGATGTTTTCTCTTTCGTAAGTTTCAAATTTGAGTTTGTCTAAAACTTCAAGTTGGTTGTCGGTGAGTGCTTCTAAATAGTAACCTAAGTACAGTTTAATCAAGATAAATTCTCCTACAGTCTGAATATTTTCAACTGTTCCGAAAGCTCTTCCGATAAAGTAGAGAGTTCTTGAGAGTTCTTTTCAATCTTCTTTGCGTCTTCTTTTTGGGTGTTAATTGAATTGGTTATCTCACTCAAACTTTCGCTAATAGAGGTTATCGCTTGTGCGACTCTATCCATGGCTGAACTCATTTCTTCTGTGCTTGCGCTTTGTTCTTGCGAAGTTGCTGTTAAGTTGTCTATTCCACTGTTTAAATCTTTTACCATGTTTAAAATTTGTTGGAATTTATCGTTTATACCGTACATTTGATCGTTGATATTTTGTATTATTCCAACGGTTTCGTTTGTGCTGTCATTTACGACGTTGGTACTGTTTTTAATACCTTCAAGCATTTTTTCGATTTGTGAAGTTGCGTTTTTGGAATCTTCTGCCAAACTTCTTATCTCATCCGCTACAACTGCGAATCCTTTTCCTGCTTCTCCTGCTCTTGCTGCCTCTATAGCAGCGTTCAAGGCTAGAAGGTTAGTTTGCTCTGTTATAGAATTTATCGTGTTAACGATCTTACCAATATTTTCAGATCTTTCTATTAGGGCTTTTACTACATCTTGCGTTTTTTTGGATTTATCCACAGCTTCTTTTATCGTTTTATCTATAGATTTTATAGACTCAAGTCCTTCGTTGGCGGCATTTTCTGTTTCTGAAGCAGCGGTGTTAAGTTCTTGAGCTGATTTAGAAACATTTTGAGCGGCTGCCGATATTTCCTGAATCCCTGATGTAACCTCTTCAACGGAGGCGGAGGTATCTTCAGCGTTTTCACTTATTTCAGCAGCCTTTTCCGAAAGGGTTTGTGCCGATTGAGAACTGTTTTTAGAAACATTGAGTAATTCCATAGCAGAACTGTCAATCTTTAAAGAGCCTTCTCTTATTGAGTTTATAGAATTTTTCCAGGCACTTATCGCTTGATTTAGTGAATCTGCCATTTGTCCAATTTCGTCTTTGGAGTTTATTTCAACGGAAGTTGATAAATTACCTTCTCCTACCTCTGAAAGATACTTCTTCAGTTTGTCTATCGGTTTTATAATGTAGTAAATAATGAATATCATACCTAATATTACCGCAACTACGGCTGTTATTGTGAAGAGTATCAGACTGAACATCGTGGTAGATCTTACTTCACTGAACAAATTGTTAGTATCTACTTTGGTAATAACTGTCCAATTTGGATCACTAATTTTATCATAAGCTAAAAAAGTTGACCCATTTTGAACATACATGGAACCACTTTTTTGGGTTAAATTTTTAAAGTATTCTTCTTGTGAAATGTCTTGACCGATTGTGTCACTTTCTGGATGAAGAATAATCTGACCTTTTTGGTTTATTACATAAATTGTTTCCTCGAAACCTAACTCATTACCAATAATTTCATAAACCTTGGACATATCTAGTTCTATCCTCACTACTCCGACTATTTCATTTTCAGTGTTTTTTATAGCCTTTGAAAGAGTAAGTATGGTGGCACCTGTTACCGATTGCTCAAAAGGATCTGATACTATAACTTCTTCTGGCTTTTGAATAGCGTCTTTGTACCATGGCCTTACTCTTGGATCATAATCACTTGCTAG
Source organism: Petrotoga sp. 9T1HF07.CasAA.8.2 (assembly GCF_002895585.1). Classification (NCBI taxonomy): domain Bacteria; kingdom Thermotogati; phylum Thermotogota; class Thermotogae; order Petrotogales; family Petrotogaceae; genus Petrotoga; species Petrotoga sp. 9T1HF07.CasAA.8.2. The sequence goes on from NZ_AZRI01000016.1 coordinate 40,369, forward strand.
TTGGTTTTCGTATTCTATAGGTCTTGCAAAAGCATCACCATTTTCTGAACCTACATTAATAGACGCAAATTCAGGATATTCATCAATTAAATTTTGGAGCTTTTGATACATTCTATCTCTTTCTTCTTGTGATTGCTCAAGCAAATTGATGACATCGGGATCAACAGCTATTGAAGAAGTAACTTTTTTGAGATCATTCATGTACTGATTAATAAAATTGGCTGTTTGGGAATTGTTAACTTCGATTAATTGAGAAGTGTCTTCTCTTAAAATGTTGCCATAATTCAATGATGAATATGTGATAAAAAATGCCATAGGTACAACGGATACCAAGATGATTAAAACTGCCATTTTCCATTTGAGAGTCATATTTATTTCCCCCTGAATTTATTTTTTTATTTTGCCTTTAGAATTTTATAGCGCCCTTTCACCCCGCACCCCAACTTTTCCCACCAACAAGTTTTTTAACTTTTTCTCCAAAGTTTCATAGGAAAAATATTTTTTCCCAAGTTCAAAATTCTTCTGGACGATCTGTGAAGCCCTTTGGGGATCGAATAGAATTTGAAAAATTTTTTCTTTTGCTTTAATAATTTCGTTTTGGTTGACTCTGTACATACCCCTTTCATATTCAGCTTTACTACCAAGACTGACAACCTCAAAGTCTAAGGGAGCTATGTCTTTTTTGTAAACAGGATATTCGAACATCAACACAGGTGTTTTTGCGAATATCGCTTCCAAAAATTGATTACCAAACCCCTCTAAAATGCTTGGATAGGTTATAAAATCAGCTATTGCATAAAAATCCCATAGAGAGAAAATTTCTTCCTCTTCGTGTCTGATGTCATCGGAAATGGAAAAAGCTAATTTTAGTTCTACATCTTTTTGTGAGGCGTATTCTTTCAACACTTCTACATAATCGGATTCTTCCGATAAACCAGGTAAAACCAAAAATACGTTAGTGTCTTGCGTTATCTTTTTACCGTTAAAAGTTGTTTTTCCAATATACTTTTTTAAATCCTTTTTTACTTCTGCTACTGTGTCGATTGCCAATTCAATAGCTTTCCTTCTGACGATTCTAGTTGCTTGTAAAAATATTAGATCATTTTGAGAGATACTTAGTTTGTCGTATATCTTTATGTTGTAATCGTCTATTTCCCACCGCTTTTGGTTAAAATCGAATACGTTAGGTATAACGATACTATCCAACCCTTTTTTATTTTTTAACTCTTCTTGTGCTAGCGAATTTATGACAACGTGAGTTATATCTTTTGGAGGAAAATATTCTTCCAAGATCTCTTTGATGTAATCGTTGGTCGGATTTTTGTAAAAATCTCTTTCCCAATAAAAATCATGGTGGTGACCTATCATTTTAATACCGTTGTCTTTACAAAACCTGTATATAGCCACAGCTGCTGCAGGATTGTGGGCTAATGAAAAGATGTTATTCACAATCATTACATCCAAATCCATCATTTCATACAGTTGATTGTAAATATCTTCTATGTATCTATTCATCTCTTTTTTAAAATAATTCTCGTCCCACTCGTCTAAATTTACAAAAGATTTTTGTTTGAGTATGTTACTTCTTTTGTCCGTATATGCGATGTATGGGATTTTAAATCCGGGTGATGTTCCCATATCTCCGGCGATTAAATACGTTTTTAAATGCATATTTCTGAGAACTTGCTTCCATTTAACCATTTCTAAGGAAACACCGTCTGTTTCTCCTACTCTGTAGTGTACTAAACCAATCTCCATTGGATTGACTCCCCTCCATGCTACTTTTTATTCAGAAGAGGCGGAATTTCCTGCTAAGTATCCACTAGACCATGCCCATTGCAAATTGTATCCGCCGCTTTCTCCAGCTACATCCATAACCTCACCTGCAAAAAATAAATCAGGTATAATTGTAGACTCTAAAAGATAAGGGTCTATTTCAGTTGTATTAATTCCCCCTAAAGAAATCTGAGAATCCTTCCAATTTGTTGTACCTACAACTTCGAAGTTCCACTCTTTTAAGTTATCGGCTAGCATTTCTATATCTTTATCATTCAAACTGCTAACAGGTGCCTCCAAATCTTTAAATCCTATCTTTGATAAAAAATATCGAATAAATCGTTCATCGATAATGCTTACCAGTAGGAGTTTTATAGGTCTTTCAGGCTTTGATCTAATCTTTTTGGTTAAAAAATCCACTAAACTTTTGTGCGAATAGTGAGGAAAGGGTATAATTTTTAGAAAAAGAGGAATGTTTTGTTCTAAGTATTCATGTACGTAATTACTGAGTTCTAATATTGGTATACCAGAAAGGACATCATCTTTTTTGAAAAGTATTTCACCTGTGTAATTTTTGGAAACAATTTCACCGTTTTGATCTATTAGAAATACATCCCCTTCTAACTTTGAACCTGCAACATCCTCAATGATATGTGGCCTTACTTTCAAAGGAGCTAAACCTGGTCGTAATTCAACAATTGAATGTCCCAAATCTTGGAGAGTAGGAAATATACTACCGTTAGATCCGTATTGAGGAGAGGAGCTTCCGCCTGTTGCCACGATCACTTTATCTGATTGTAATACTCTGTGTTGCCCTTTAATGAGAAATTTTTCGTTATCTTTAATTATTTGATCGACTTGGAAGTTAAGTACCACTTCAACATTGTGCTTTTCTAATTCATAGATGAAATTAGTAACGATATCTTTTGATTTTTCTGTGTAGGGGAATAGTTTGGAACCCTTTTCTTTTACCATTATTCCTAATTCTTCAAAAACACTAAGTGTTTGGACCACCCCAAAAATATCAAGCACTTTTTTTACAAAAGGCAAATTGTTGCTGTAGTAATGGGTTTCATTCATGTCCAAATTTGAGAAGTTCCCTCTCCCGTTACTGCTTGCCAAGAGTTTTTTAGCCAGTTTGCCTTTTCTTTCAATTATTCTTACTTTTGCGCCGTTCCATGCTGCAACTGTTGCAGCCATTAATCCAGCAGCTCCTCCACCTATCACGGTAATCAACATAACACATTTCCCTCTTTTAGAAGATTAACTTGCTTTTTAAATTTCAATTTCTTTCAATTTATTTTGCATTTGCAATACAGTTTCTAAGACTTTTCCTAATGTATGTATATTGTTCACAAGTTCTTCTATATTTTCTTTTGAAGCGAGCAAGTTGTTGGTGTTTTCTTTAAGTTCTTCTTTTCCCGAAACCAAATTTTGCGTTAATTGATCCATGAAGGCTAAATTTCCATTTAACGTAACAAGAGCTGCTTCAATAGAATCGGTTATGGTTGAAAATATTGCTTCTAAGTTGTTTATTATTCCTTTGACTTCTAGTACCTGATTTGATAGGTTAACGATTCTTTCAGAAATTTTACTTGATGCGATGTTAGTTTCTGAGGATAATTTTTTAATTTCTTCGGCTACTACTGCAAATCCTCTGCCGGCTTCTTTTGCTCGGGCAGCTTCTATTGAAGCGTTTATCGAAAGTATGTTAGTTTGTTTGGCAACGTTTTTTATAACGTTTGTGAGTTCTTCTATTTCTTGAAAATTATCCATTAAATGCGATACACTTTCTAGTGATTTTTCTACATCTTTTCCTACTTCATCAAAATCCTTACCAAACTTCTTTAATTTGGAGATGATTTCTTCATTATTAGCAGAAATCCTTTTTTTCTCTTCTTCTCCATTTTCTACTGTTTTTTCAATTACATTTGAAGTACTCTCTATACTTTCTATGAGTTCAACAAGGGTTTCTCCAACTATATTAGTTGAATCGTTAACTCTCTCAAACCTCTCTCCCAATACTTCCTGGAGTTTTTCGATGAAAGAAACGAGAAGATTTTCATGGTACACACTTTTTGCTAATCCTTTTATGGTATCAGTATAATTCTCTTTTTCACTCATTTTGCCCCGACCCTATAGATGGTGTCTATTAGATCAATCCCACATTCTAAAGATTCAAACCAGTTTAAAAATTCTTTGTACTCTGGCTTTTTATATATAGCCCCATGCTGTGGCACCATCTGTTCAACATCCAACTTTTTAACTGTGTCAACCCATTTTTTGCAAACTTTGTTGGATGCCATATACCTTTTGTGAAATCCTTCTATGTACTTTATATGTTCTGAGAAATTTTCCACAAAAACCTTATCTTTCCCTTCAGGGAAAACAGATACACCTATATCCCCTGAAAAAAGTATTTTAGAAATCGGATCGTAGAGGTTGAAATTTCCCGTTGAATGTAAGAAATGTGCGGGAATTATTTGTAATTCAGCCCCATCTTTAAATTTTATCTTTCCTCCAGAATCTTCTATCAAAACCATCCTGGATTTTTCAAAAACTCCAAAGTGAGGTAAAAATCGCTCCCATAATTTAGATATATAAAACTTAGTTTCCAATATACTGTCCCACAAAGTTATTCCCGATGATACGTCGGGATCTTGATGGGAATAGAACACATGTTTGATCTTACCCAGGTCAAGAAATTCAACGACGCTTGCAAGAACGCGTGGAAATACATGTACTCCTCCTGGATCGAGTAATACACCTTCGTCATTGTGAACAATTAGATACTGATTAGTCGGAATACCTTCAACGCTTTTTCTTTCCGATCCTAAAAAAACGAATTTGTGTTTCCCATTGTCAAACAGGGTTATGATATTTTCGTTATCCATATTATTGTCCTCCTTCTAGAGCAATTTTAATGACTTTTGAAATTTCAAAAGAATATATATAGCGCCCCTTTGCTTCGCTCCCAGCCCCATCTATATGAGTTTATTAAAATGGAAAATTTATATTACTAACATCAAAAGAGCCTAATTCTGCCTCATTTTTGGGAATATTAACTTCTCCGTCTTTCACCAATTTTTCCAAAAAGACTAATTCTGCAACGACTTCATTTGGGACCATTCCTTTCGTATATTTCATGAGGGAGATACCCATACCTTCTTCTTCTATTCCTAGAACGTGATGACCGGAATTGAAATTTCTATCGTACAATGCAGACCTGATCCCTTCGAATGCAGCAACATCAACCTTTTTTCTTGAACTAGTTAAAACATATCCTGGAGCCATATAATCTTGGTCCATATCGTATCCGATTACGAAATATCCTCGTCCTTTTTCAAAGTATTTGTCGATAATTTGATTTAAAGGGGCATTATCAGGTAGGCCATAAAATGATGAACCCACTTCTTTGGCAGCGTCTATAACAGCTGCGGTAGTTACCCCTGTGAAGACAATATCCGCTCCATGATTGTAATGAGAAAGAGCAATTTGTTTAGTTTTGGAGGAATCCGTAAAACTACCAACGTAACCTGTAATTACCGTTACGTTTTCCCCTTTAATTTGATTAAAGGCTTCAACGCCTGCACGATACCCAATTTCGTACCTTTTAACAGGAGGAATTTCTAACCCGCCAATAAAACCCACTTCATTGGTTTTTGTCATGGAAGCCGCCAAATATCCAAGTAAAAATCCACCTTCTTCTTCTTTAAAAGTATAAAGAGCTAAATTAGAAGGAATTACTTGATTAGGAGATGGTTCTATGTCTATCCCTATGAAAAATGTATCAGGATACTGCATGGCGAAATTAAACAAAACATCTGCCATCATGAATCCAACACCTATTACTACATCTCCTCTTTGAGCAGCGT
>NZ_AZRI01000017.1:0-35251 GCF_002895585.1 Petrotoga sp. 9T1HF07.CasAA.8.2
AAGGGTGGGGAGCGGGGCAAAGGGGCGCTATAAATAAAGATTCTTAAGACAGTAGTCAACAATACTAAAAGGGGGAATACTTTTATGAAAACACTTTTATTGAAAAATGGATACATTTATCCTATTTCCAGGGAACCTTTTGTCGGAGATATTTTGATAGAAGATGGCATAATCAAGCAAATAGGGGAAGATCTGCAGGTTAAAGCAGACGAGGTAATAGATGCAACAAATAAGTATATCTTTCCAGGATTTATCGATGCTCATTCCCATATTGGTTTGTTTGAAGAAGGTGTTGGAGCTTCTTACCAAGATGGAAATGAAGCGACAGACCCTGTTACCCCACAAGTTAGGGCGATTGATGCTTTCTATCCGGAAGACGCTGCTATAAAAAGAGCTCTATCTGGGGGAGTAACAACAGTGATGATAGTACCAGGTAGTGCGAACCCTATTGGAGGTCAGGGGGCCATAGTGAAGTTAAACTCTCAAATAACCGATGAAGCTGTTTTAAGAGAACCTGCTGGTCTTAAAATGGCTTTGGGAGAAAATCCTAAAAGAGTTTATGGCTCTTACAACAAAACCCCATCTACTAGGTTAGGAAACGCTGCAGTAATAAGAGATTATTTTACAAAAGTTAGAAACTATATTGAAAAGAAAAAATCCGCAGAAAAAGAAGGGAAAGCTTTTACTGAGACAGATATCAAATTTGAAATTGGTGAGAAAGTTTTAAATAGGCAAATTCCAGCAAGGATTCATGCACACAGAAAAGACGATATTTTAACGGCGATTAGGTTATCTGAAGAATTTGGGTTTGACCTTGTCATTGAACATGCAACAGAGGCTTATAAAATCCCTGATTTTATTAAAGAGAAAAATATTCCATTGATCTTGGGACCTTTGCTCGGCTTTAGAACGAAATTGGAAACAAGGGATATGCGGTTTGAGTCGATAAAAATAATTAATGAAAAGGGAATCTTGGCTGCATTGATGTCAGATCATCCAGTAACTCATTTAGAACACGTTTCAATACAAGCAGCTACTGCTTTAAGATATGGCGCCAAAGAAGAAGACTTGCTAAAAATGTTAACAATAAATCCAGCTAAAATTCTAAAGATAGAAGAACGTTTAGGAACGATTGATGAAAACAAGGATGCGGATTTGGTGTTGTGGAGTGGTCATCCTTTTGACCCCAGAAGCGTTGTTGAAAAGACGTTGATAAACGGAACTGTGGTTTATGAATTATAAAATTACTTGCTAATTTTGTGCTAATTGACCATAATCACCCATTATTGTCTATTTTTGCCTATAAACTACTCTCCTGAAGATTGAAAAAAATTTCATATTGAGTTAAACTATATATAGTAGTTATTTTTTAAGGAGAGTGAAAAAAATGAAGGCTATAGTAAAATCCAAACCTGGAAAAGGGTTATCCTTAGTGGAAGTAGAGGAACCTACTTTACAGTCCCCACACGATGTAAAGATTAAGATCTTGAAAGTATCAATATGCGGGACCGATGTGCATATTTACGAATGGAATGATTGGGCAAAGGACCGAATTAAGCATTTCCCCCAAATCGATGGCCATGAATTTGTTGGAAGGGTAATCGATGTTGGAAATGAAGTTAAAAACGTTAAATCTGGAGATTTAGTTGTTTCAGACAGTCATATACCTTGTGGTTATTGTCATCAGTGTAGAACAGGAAATATGCATGTATGCCAGAATTTAAAGATCTTAGGAGTAGATAGAGATGGCGTTTTTTCTGAATACGCCGTTCTACCAGATACAGTTTTGATAAAAATCGACGAAAGTATACCTTTAAAATATGCATCTGTGATGGAACCTTTGGGAAATGCGATTTTTACAACAACTGCAGCCGATCTTAGAGGTAAAGTAGTTTTAATTGCCGGAGCGGGACCTATTGGCGCTATGGCGATAGAAATTGCCAAATTATCCGGAGCAGCTTTCATTATAGTAAGTGAACCTTCTGATTACAGGATCAATATGGCAAAATCTTTAGGGGCTGATTTAGTTATAAATCCGAAGGAGAAGTCTGTAGTTGAAGAAGTATTAAAAATAACCTCTGGATTGGGAGCAGATGTCTTTCTTGAAATGTCAGGAAATGAAAACGCTTTGAATGATGGTATAAAATCATTAAAAAGCACAGGAGTGGCATCTATCTTAGGGGTTTATCCTGAAAGCAAGATAAAGTTTGAAATGAATACCGCAGTTTTTAAAAATCTTACTATTCACACGATTACTGGAAGAAAGATGTTTGAAACGTGGTATATGGCTATAAACTGGCTGAAATATCATAAATTGGATTTAAGTAAAGTCGTTACGCATGAATTTGACTTTGAAAATTTTGAAGAAGCTTTCGAATTGATGGCCAGTGGGAAAAGCGGTAAGATAGTTTTAAACGTTACAAAAGAGGAGGAGGTTTGATTATGGATTTTTATGAACAATTGAGAGAAGAGTTGAAAAAGCTCGAAGACTCTGGTTTACTTATCACCATAAGAACACTTGAAAGTGCACAAGGCGCTTGGATCAATATCAATGGTAAAAAGGTTTTAAATATGTGTTCTAACAATTATTTGGGTTTGGCAAACAACGAAAGGCTTAAAGAAGCTGCTATTAATGCGATTAAAAACTGGGGTGTAGGTCCAGGTGCAGTTAGAACAATAGCTGGGACTATGAAGATTCACGAAGAATTAGAAAAAAAGCTAGCGGAATTCAAAAAAGTAGAGGCAACTCTCGTTGTTCAATCTGGATTTAACGCAAATCAAGCTGTTATTCCTACTATAACAAATGAGGAAGATGGTATTTTATCAGATGAACTTAATCACGCAAGCATAATAGATGGGGTTAGGTTATCGAAGGCAAAAAGATACATATGGAAACATAAAGACTTAAACTCCTTGGAAGAGCAATTGGTTAAGGCACAAAAAGATAATTGTAGAAGAAAATTAATTATAACTGATGGTGTTTTTAGCATGGATGGAGATATTGCACCTCTTCCAGGAATTGTGGAACTAGCCAAAAAATATGATGCTTTAGTAATGGTGGATGATGCACATGGAGAAGGAGTATTAGGAGAAAACGGTAGGGGAATAGCGGATCATTTCAATTTGACGGACGAAGTGGATATAGAAATTGGAACTTTATCTAAAGCCTTTGGAGTTGTGGGTGGATTCGTCGCAGGTAAAAAGATATTAATCGATTATTTAAAACAACAAGCAAGACCATTTCTATTCTCTAGTTCTTTGTCACCAGCAGAAACGGCTGCAGCTTTAGAAGCAACGAAAACACTTTATGAATCTAATGAGTTAGTAAAAAAACTTTGGGATAACGCGAAATATTTTCAAAGTAAGCTAAAAGAAATGGGGTATGATATCGGAGGTACTGAAACCCCTATAACCCCTGTAATGATCTATGATGAAAAGAAAACAAAAGAATTTAGCTCAAAACTATATGAAGAAGGTATTTTTGCATCTAGCATAGCTTACCCCACAGTTCCAAAAGGAAAAGCCAGAATAAGGGTAATGATAAGTGCATTGCACAGTAAAGAAGACTTAGACTATGCTTTAAACAAATTTGAAAAAATAGGTAAAAGTTTTGGTGTTCTATAAATTGTTGTGTAATTTTTAAATTTTTATGATATAATAAGTAAGAAAATGTTTTTTGTAATTTTCATTCTAGGTGGGGAGCGTTTGCTGCAGTATGCAAACCATGTTTTTTTGCAGCTCTGTGCAAAATGGTTCTTTATAATGCTTTAGAAACAATTTCCAAATTCTCATTTGCGAAGCTTTTGCTGTTTTATGCAAAAAGCCTTTTCATAATGCTTTAGAAGTAACATCCTAATTCTCATTTGCGTAGCAAATGACGTATCATGTTGCAGATCTATGCAAAAAACTTTGATTTTGAATTTGGGGTTTTTAAGGGGTTTGCCCCTTAACGTCAGAAGATAATTTTAAATTTAGAAATTAGATTTAAAGTAAGTTTTAGAGATTCTATAGGCAGTAAATTATATAAAGATAGGAGGGATTGTGGTGAAATCAAAAATTGTTTTGGTATTGGTGTTAACAGTATCTCTTTTTGCGATGGCTTCTTTAACCCTTGATTGGGGAAGAGTATACACCCTTGGTGGATCTCAGGAGATCTTCGATGTAAAATCTACAGATGAGGGGGTATATCTTTTTGGATACACCAATGAAAAAGGATTCAACGAAGATATTTTAATTTTGGAATTCGATCAAGAGGGTAACGTAGTTTATGAAAACAAGTTAGGTGGAAATTACAACGATTGGGCAAATCAAGGAATTTTAACTTCTGATGGTGATATGCTCTTGGTTGGAACATCGAATTCTTACGGAAGTGATTCAGATTTCTACGTTTCAAAAATAGGTAACAACAAATTCTCTACGAACATTAATAAACTAGGTAACGACAAAGGTTCAGCTGTTGTAGAAGTAGAGGATGGCTATGTTGTAGTAGGCTATGGTTCCGATCCTGATACATTAAACATGCGAGGAAAAATGGTAAAATTGAATAAAGAAGGAAAAGTTGTATTTGAAAAGTGGCTTCCTTACTTTGTTGCTGGTTCTGACACCAAACCTTTGAGTATTCAAAAAACTTCAGACGGTAATTTCATCATTGCAGGTACTGTAGTAGAAGTATTCGAAAATAAGACCAAATTTTATTTGGCTAAGGTTGATCCCAATGGAGAAGAAATCTGGACCAAAGTTTTTGCTCCTAGAGATTATGCTAGAGGCTTCGATGTTAAAGAAGTATCTGGAGGCTACGTAGCCGTTGGTTATGAAGGTTCATGGGATTCAAAATGGTCAGATATCTATGTTGTAAAGGTTAACCCAGAGGGACATATTTTGTGGGAAGGTTTTTACGGAGATGTAGAAAGTGATCACGGTTATTCAGTTGCTGTAGGTCCAAATGGATATATATACGTTGCAGGATACGTTACAACCCTGAACGGCGACAAAGATTTTGCTATACTTGAATACGATAATAACGGTAATTTATTGAGCGAAAAATCTCTTGGTGGATACGGCGATGATGTCGCTTATGCCATAGATATTGATGATAATGGTAACCTCTATGTTGCTGGATATTCTCAATCATCAGATTTGGGTGCAGATGCTCACAAAGATGTCTTTATTTTAAAATACACAGTAAAATAAATTTTAAACCGCCCCTATAAAATGTTGGGGCGGTTTTTATTTTAACTACCTTATTTTATCTTTTTGCTTCAAATAAATTCTTAAGTTTATAGCATCAGCCGGATTTATGCCAGGTATCCTTAAGAGTTGTCCAAAAGTTTCTGGCTTAATTTTTTTCAATTTTTCTTTAGCTTCATAGGCAATGTTGTTAATTTTGTCATATTCTATATCGCTTGGTATCTTTTCCTTTTCGAGCTCTTTCATTTTTGCGATCTCATCTTGCATCCTTTGAAAATATCCGTTATATTTGAAGTGAATGTCGATTTGTTCGATAACTTCCTTTTCTTCAACTGCTTCTTCGTCTAAGTGTTTTAAATCAGTATAAGATATTTCGCTTCTTTTGAGTAATTCACTCATGTGAACAGGCTGAGTGATTTTTGAAGAGCCTTTTGAGGCTAAAATGTCGTTAACTTGATTAGGTGATACTTTAATTTGGTCCAATCTGTTAATTTGATGATTTATCAAATTTTCCATTCTATGAAGTTGTTCGTATTGTTCTTTACTCAATAAACCGTATTTGTATCCATACTTATACAACCTTAAATGAGCGTTATCATGTCGGAGCAACAACCTGTATTCAGCGCGGGAAGTAAGCAATCTGTATGGCTCATCTACTCCTTTTGTGATAAGGTCGTCGATAAGAACCCCAAGGTAAGCCTCGGACCTGTCAAGAATAAAAGGTTCTTCCCCCCTGATTTTTAAAGCAGCATTAATTCCTGCTATAAGTCCTTGACCTGCGGCTTCTTCGTAACCGCTTGTACCATTGATTTGGCCAGCCAAGAATAATCCTTCTATTTTTTTTGTTTCAAGGTTGTGTTTCAATTGGATCGGATTTACAAAATCGTATTCAACGGCATAAGCAGGCCTTTCAATTATAGCATTTTCTAAACCAGGTATAGTTTTCAAAATCTCAATCTGCGCTTCAAAAGGTAAACTCGTACTCAATCCATTTAAATAGATCTCTTTTGAATGTTTGGATTCCGGTTCAAGGAAAAATTGATGGGTATCCTTATTGAATTTCATAACTTTATCTTCGATTGAAGGACAATACCTAGGACCAATGGACTGGATTAATTTCACATCTCCATACAAAGGGGAGAATGCAATATATCTTCTAATAACTTCATGGGTCTTGCTGTTGGTCCTTCCCAAATAACAAGGATAATCCTTTGATAACACTTTTGGCTTACTCCAATAAGAAAAAGACAGAGGTTCATCTGAGGTTTCTTGAATGTCAAACTTAGAAAAATCGATAGAATCTTTTCTTACCCTGGCAGGTGTCCCCGTTTTAAATCTCGATACTTCTAAACCTTCTTTAATTAAAGAATATGTCAAGGAATTTGCGGGAAGTTCTCCCATTCTTCCTGCTTCGAAGGTGTTCCTACCAACAAAAATTTTACCTCTCAAAAATGTTCCTGTAGTTAAAATCACGACTTTAGCAAAGTATTTCATTCCTAATTCTGTTTCTAACCCTATTATTTTACCGTTTTCTACTAGAATATTTTTCGCTATTCCATGTCTCAGAATCAGATTATCTGTGGTTTCTAATATTTCTTTCATTCTTTGTGAGTAATCGTATTTGTCGATTTGAGCTCTTAAAGCCCTAACAGCGATACCTTTACTTGTATTTAGCATTCTGATGTTGATCATCGTTTCATCAGTTACCTTTGCTTGTACTCCGCCAAGTGCATCTATCTCCCTTGCTACAACCCCCTTAGCGGGGCCTCCAATGGCAGGATTACATGGAGCCCATCCTAAAGTGTCTAAATTTATATTCAATATTAAAGTATTCATTCCCATTTTAGCTGAGGCTAAAGCAGCTTCAATCCCGGCGTGGCCTGCTCCTACAACAATAACATCAAAACTGTTTTCTTTGTTTTCCAAAAATCATACCTCCATTTTTTATACTTTCTTTAGCGCCCCTAGGGAGTTTATCTTTTTTCTATGTTTTATTATAGCACACAATGTTTAAAATACCTTTTCACCTTCGAAGATGGTTTCTTTCACGTTCAGGTCTTTGTCTAAAATGACAAGGTTTGCATAGTAGCCAACTTCAATCCTTCCCTTATCGTAAATATGTAGGTCTTGAAGTGCGTTGTATGAGGATACCTTTGCAAGCTCTTGTAGTGTACAATTGGTAAATCTTTTAAAATTTTTGACACCTTCGTTGAAAAGTAGTGTACTCCCAGCGATCGTTCCATCGCTAAGTGTTGCTTTGTTGTTTTTTACTGTGACTGTTAAACCACCTAATTCGTATTCACCGTCTTGTAACCCTGCAGCGGCTATAGAATCGGTTATCAATATAATTTTGTCTGCTCCTTTTATTTTGTATACCAACATCACAAACTCAGGAGAAAGATGAATCCCATCACATATCATTTCTATATTAAAATCAAAATAAAAGCCAGAACCTGTTCCCCCTATGTTTCTATGGTGTAGTGGTGTTAATGCGTTTGAAAAATGAGTGATTCTGTTAACTCCTGATTCGAAAGCTTTTTTGAAGATATCAAAATTCGCAGAAGTATGACCTAATGAGATCACTACATTCTTTTCTTCAAGATAATTTATTGCTTCAATAAAACCGTTAACCTCCGGTGCCATGGTTATTAATTTTACTTTGTCGTTAATTATCTCTTTTAGTTCCTCCAAGGAAGGTTCTCTTATATACAGAGGGTTCTGAGCTCCTTTTTTTTCTTTGTTTATATATGGACCTTCCAAGTGAATCCCTTCTACTGAAGAATTCACATCTTCTATATTGTCCAAAACTTTTAAGATCTGTTCTTTAGAGGCTGAAACCGTTGTTGGCAAAAAAGTAGTTACACCATATGAAAAATTATTTTTTGCCCAACTTTTGAACTCTTCCTTTGTTGCATGCATCGTATCAATACCCATCTGTGCATGAGTGTGGGGGTCTACAAAGCCTGGCATTACTATGGCATTGAAATCTCTATAACCATAATCTTTTTTTATAACTCCAGAAATCTTTTTGCCTTTTATTTCGATATCTCCGGTATATTCTCCGTTTATAGGATCCACAATCAAAACGTTTTCTAATTTCATATTTATCTCACCCCCCTAATTTAACAGATTTCGAAAGATTCTTGGGTGAATCTGGGTTGTACCCCATTTGTATCGCCTTTTTGTAACCTAAATACTGTATGGGTATAATCCTTAAAGGAGCTTCAAATCCTTTCATGTTTGGGATTTTTATATGTCCATCAGTAGAAATCAATAAGACTTTTCCTCCCAACCCTTCAATGTCATCGATCAATTCTTTCTCTTCTTTCATACCCTTTGAGTTTAAGATAACCAGCGTTTTGTTTGTGAGTGTGGATATAGGACCGTGTCTGTACTCTAACGGCTCATGATATTCAACGTACTGTAAAGCCATCTCTTGTAATTTAAGGGCGCCTTCTTTTGAAATGCCATAATTTTCATCGTACCCAAGAAAGACAAAATGTTCATACTTTTCTAAAGCTAACTGATCAATAATCTTTTCGGAATCTTCTAAGATTTTTTCACTGAAATTATAATAACCATTTTTTTCTATCCCGTTTAGCAACATTGCCAGTATAAAAACAAAAGAACCCGTCATAACTACGCTTTTTTCTTCAGCAAAATCTAAAATTATATTTTCCTCACATTGTTGAGTAATTGAAGAATTATTTGAAGATGTTATTCCTATGGTTTTCATGCCTTTTTGACTTAATTTTTTTGCCGCTAAAACAGTTTCAGTTGATTCACCGGTTCTGGTTATTAAAATTGCAACCTCACTGTCAGGAATATCATCAAAAAGCATAATATGTCCACCGGTTAGCACTTTTGCTTTATAGCCATTTTTGTTCAATATTTCTTTCATTATAAATCCAATGTTGTATGAAGAACCGCAACCAACAAAAAGATATTTTTTCTCTTTTGAAAAAGAAAAATCAAACTCATTTAACTGACTTAAGAGATTGGGGATTCTTCTTATTTCATCTAATGTATAGTGCACTTTTATACTACCTCCTCAGAAAAATCTTATGCCTTTCTGACTATCTTGAATTTGTATTTATCCCCTCTGTAAACTGATTTAACGTATTCAATACACTTTTTATCTTCTATATAGGTATATCTCGTTCTCAATGCAGCAATAGATCCTTCACTTTGGGCCAAATATTTAGCTTGTTCTTTGTTTAATGTTGTTACCTCGAGAGTTTCAACAGCATGTGTGAATTTTATGCCGTATTCGTTAGTTAGTATTCTATATAACGATTCTTTTGACATATCCCTTTCTATTATGTTCAATACCCTTATATCTGCATTGGGATTCAAGTATGCTGTTTCGATTGCATAGGGATCTTCATCTAAAAATCGAATTCTTTTTAATAGTACTACCCTCCCGTCTTTTGGAACTTTAAACTCTTCAACTAACTCGGGAGGAATTTCTATTAGCCTGTTTTCTAACACAACGGATTTAGTTGAATGGCCTTGTTTAATTGCCTCATCGGTAAAACCTGTTAGCCTGGTTAATTCTTCCTCTTGTTTTTGTCCTGTATAAAATGTACCTTGCCCTCTTTTTCTTGTTATTAAACCTTCTTTAGAGAGCTCTTCCAAGGCTCTTCTTACGGTCAAACGTGAAACACCAAATCTATCGCATATCTCGTTCTCTGTTAACAACTTATCTCCTTTTTTAAAATCTTCCTCTAATTCTCTTTTTAAGTCCAGATAAAGTTTATAATAGAGAGGAATAGGGGCTTCTTCCATTTTAATCTCACTCCCTTCTTATTGGTATATTCCAATTATATAATAGTTATAACAATAAGTCAAATTGAAGATTGATTTTTCTAAATTATATGTGCTAAAATATTGAATGTTAGAACTGTAGAAAAAAATAATTAAGGAGCCATGCGCAATGTACAAAGATGAACTAGAAATGCTTGTAAAATTTTTAGGAGAAGACCTGTTAAAAGAAGAAAATCAAAAAAAACTTCAAGAACTTGTTTTTAGCAAAATTAAAAGAAAAGAAGATTTTCAGTCAGTAAACGAATTGCTCAAAACACTAGAAAGTTATGATTTAAGGGACTTTTTATATTCAAAACTTTTAGAAAGTTATTTTTCCATTTTCAATATTATTTACGAAAAAGGAAGCCTAAAATATGGAGACGAAAATTACAAAGTTACCATAGATAACGAAACTTTCGACTCTCTTATTGAACTAATGGATGAATCAGAAATAAATGGAGAAATTCTTTTTTACCTGTTTTCTGACGATTTAAAAAAGAGAGTAGAAATTATACATCAATTGATAAGCGGAAGATCGAGAAAAGAATGGAACGAAGAAGAACTAAAAAGTTTTGTAAAGAACTTAAAACCACTAACTACAAGTTTTCTTGAATTATTGATCGAAAAAGGGAAGTTGAAGTCTGAAGAGATCATGGAAACCTTAGAATTGAAGAACAAAAAATCAGTTTCCGCCCTGGTAAGCGCCATAATCAGAAACGCCCCAAACGATAAAGAGAAATTAATTTTTAAAGATGATGATTATATATGTATTAATGAAAAGTATAGAAGTAAAATTTTTGAAATTAGGAATAAATCATAAAAAAATAATAGCAGGATGAAGTTCATCCTGCTTTCTTTAGCAACATATATGAGAAAAGTTAAAAAGTCGAATAAGAATGAATGGTGGGTGCGGTAGGGATTGAACCTACGGCCTCTTCCGCGTCAAGGAAGCGCTCTCCCACTGAGCTACGCACCCTTTCTAATCGTTTAAAGTATATCATATTTTTTTAACTCTGTCAATAAAAGCTAAATTTTATAAACCATGAAAAAAATTTCATATTTTAATTATTTCGTTAATATTTGCTTTTAATTGGACTTAATCGCTTATAATTCCTTCAGATAATCCGTAATCGAACTTGATAAAAATCTAATTTTATGGAATACTATTAATATGATGATTTGCGTCAAACTTGCAAATAAAAGGGATTTTTTTCAAATTAAAATTTATTACTTGTGTATTAAGATGAAATGTGATAAAATATATAAGGAAATTGTTTGGTAAAGTATTGTTAGTGTGTACGAAAGCTAATAAATTTGCAAAGGAGGTAGAGGTATGAAAAAAGTTTTTATTGTTCTTATGGTTACTTTGATGGGTGTTTTTGCTTTTTCACAGGTTAAAAACCCTGATATGATCTTCGATGCAACACTAAGTGAGCCAGATACTTTAGACCCCCACCATGCTTATGACACTTCTAGTGGTGAAGTTATTTTCAACGTATATGACAACTTGATAGCATACGATGGAGAAAGTTTGTCCAAGTTTGTTCCTATGCTCGCGACAGTTGTCCCTACAGTTGAAAATGGTTATTTGAGAGATGGTGGAACAACATATGTCTTCCCAATAAGAGAAGGTGTTAAATTCCAGAACGGTAACGATTTAACCCCTGAAGATGTCGAATACACCTTCGAAAGAGCGCTGTTATACAACCCTGCTGGAGGACCAGTATGGATGTACTTAGACCCTATGTTTGGTGTTTTCAGCATTAGAACACTAGTAGAAGACTATGTAGGTGCTTCATGGGATACCATATTTGATGATGATATGAATCCAACAACTCCAGAATACGAAGAAGCTTTAGTTAATTTCTATTATGATGTAATAGATCCTGCAGTAGAAGTTCAAGGTAACGAAGTTCATGTTCATTTGGCAAGACCTTTTGCCCCATTTTTGAATGTACTTGCTTCAGGAAGTGGTTGGGGTGCGATATTAGACAAAGAATACTCTATAGAAATAGGTGTATGGGATGGAAATGCAGAAGGTTGGTGGAAGTATCACGGATGGACGAAAGAACAGTCTCCTTATTTTGATCATGCTATGGGAACTGGTCCGTATAAGTTAGTAGAATGGGATCACGCTCAACAAAGGATAACGCTCGAAAGATTCGACGATTACTGGAGAGGTCCCGCACCAATAAGAAGAGTAATTATTCAAGGTATAGACGAATGGTCAACAAGAAGAGCTATGCTTGAAACAGGCGATGCAGACATAGCTTATGTTCCTGCTCAGTATTTAGATGTTGTGCTTTCTATGGATGGTCTGACCGTTATTCCTGGTACGCCTGAGGTTTCAATTACTTCTTTAGGCTTCAATTGGCAAGTTGATCCTGAGTCCCCATACATTGGCTCTGGTCAATTGGATGGAAACGGTATTCCACCAGATTTCTTTGAAGATCATAATGTTAGATTAGGTTTCGCGTATGCCTTTGATTATGATGGTATGATAAATGAAGTCTTGAACGGTTTGGGTGAAAAAGTTCCTACCGCTTTGCCAACCGGATTCTTAGGGTATAGTGAAGATCTCCCGACATACGAATTGGATCTGCAAAAGGCTGAAAATTACTTTAAACGTGCTTA
Source organism: Petrotoga sp. 9T1HF07.CasAA.8.2 (assembly GCF_002895585.1). Lineage (NCBI taxonomy): Bacteria > Thermotogati > Thermotogota > Thermotogae > Petrotogales > Petrotogaceae > Petrotoga > Petrotoga sp. 9T1HF07.CasAA.8.2. The sequence goes on from NZ_AZRI01000017.1 coordinate 12,628, forward strand.
CAAAGGTAGATTATGGCAAACAGGTTTCAAAATGACTATTCTTTACAATACAGGGAACGATTCAAGGAGAGTATCTGCTGAAATATTGAGAGATAATTTAGCAAAGATAAATCCTAGATTCCAAGTTGAAGTTAGAGGAGTTCAATGGCCAACTTACTTAGATGAAAGAGAAAATATGATGCTTCCTGTTTACATCATTGGTTGGGTTGCTGATTTTCCTGATCCACATAACTTTATTTTCACCTATTACCACAGTGAAGGTGATTACGGAGGGTACTACGGCGATAACTTTGCGGAATTTGCAAGCTTGCCAAGACCAGAATTTGGTGGAAAATCATTGAACAAAATGATAGAAGACGCAGCCCTTGAATCTGATCCTGCTGTAAGAGAGCAAATGTATATAGATATTCAAGAATTTGTCTTTGATTATGCTCTTGTTTTGCCTCTTTATCAGCCACAAGGGTTGAGAGTCCATCGTTCTTGGCTAAAAGGATGGATAAATAATCCAATTTGGCCCGGCGATTATTACTATAACTACACTAAAGTAGAGTAATAATTCTGCTAAGATAATGTAAAAAGAAAGTTTTTTGTAGTAAAATTTGAAGAGAGGGGTTTTCCCCTCTCTTTTTAAGTGATTACTTATTAAGTATAATTCACAGAGCGGAGGTGTCTACTTTTGACAACATACATCATCAGAAGGTTGTTATTACTACCTTTGATTATGTTAGGTGTTACTTTGATAGTTTTTTCTATGCAACAATTACTAGGACCTTTGAAACTTTTATCTACCTATGTTGATCCAAATACTTATGCAAAATTATCCGATCAAGATAAAATCGTTTTAATGGAGCAGTACGGTTTAACAGATCCTTGGCCAGTTAGATACGGCAAATGGATAGGGAATTTGTTCAAGGGTGATCTTGGTTGGTCTGTAGTGGGGAAAGAACCTGTTTTAGATGCTTTATTACACAGGTTCCCCTATACGGTAGAATTAGCACTATACGCTATTTTTCCTATAATAGGGATTGGTATATGGTTGGGGGTTACCGCTGCAGTTCATCATAACTCATTTATAGATCAGGCTATTAGAATATTTGCTTTAATAGGTTGGTCTTTGCCAGATTTTGTTTGGGCAATACTGGTCTTATTGATATTTTATATAGGTTTGGGATGGTTTCCACCAGGTAATCTGAGCTTATGGGCAGACGAAGTTGTAAAAAGTGCTACCTTTAATAATTATACTAATCTTTTGACTATAGATGCATTACTCAACGGAAGAATCGATATATTTTGGGATGCTTTAAGGCATATTTTAGGACCCATTATTGCCATTTCTTGGTTATGGTGGGCTAATCTATTGAGAATTACCCGATCTTCGATGTTGGAAGTTCTTAGAAGAGATTATATAAGAACTGCAAGATCAAAAGGTTTACCAGAAAGAGTAGTCATAAACAAACATGCCCGAAGAAATGCTCTAATTCCAGTTGTAACAACCGCAGGTCAAATGGTTATTGGTTTATTGGCAGGCGTTGTTATAGTAGAGATGGTTTTTGTTAGAACAGGTTTGGGATCATTTGCGGCAACAGCGGCTCAGACTCTAGATTATGCTTCTATAATGGGTGTTTTATTATTTACTTCTTTCATACTTATTGTTGGAAATCTTATAATCGATATATCGTATGCATTTATTGATCCAAGAATCAGGTTAGGGTGAGGTGAAAATTGTGAGTGAAGAAGCAAAAAGGGCTTTGAAGCGTTTTTTTACTAATCCTTCTGCTATCATAGGTTTTTCTATATTGGTATTTTTCATAATCTTAGCAATATTTGCTCCAGTAATTGCACCTCCTCAATTACCAAAAGAAAGAAACTTGGAAAGAGCCCTTGAATTAGTAAATGAAGATCCAACAGGGAATAAGGATTCCATTATTCAAGAGTTTCAAAACTATTGGGAAGATACATATTTTTTCGCTGAAATGGATTATCAAGATATATCAAGATTGATGGAAAGTGTTGAAAAGTTTGAAGATGGAGAGATTGAAAAAGAAGTATTAAAATCTCAAATTGAAGAATTAGTTGATATGTACGTTCTAAATAGGTCCTACTATGAAGATTTTGATGAGGATACTAATGGTGTAATTAGAAGGTTGAGAAATGAATATGAAAGTGTCGTAGAAAGATATGAAAGGTCTTTACAACTTTCTGAAATGATCGGTGATCTCCAGTCACTCGAAGGTCAAGATTTCAAAAATGAAGCTTTAAACGTTTATGAAACCTTAAACAAAGATTTTTTGAACTCAATTGATTTTGATCCCTACATGATCCCCAATGCAGTTTCAACATTAGAACCTATACCACCATCTTCTGAACATCCCTTTGGGATAGTAAATCAAAAGGATATTTTTTATGGTGTTGTATGGGGAAGTAGAACCGCTTTTCAGATAGGGCTGGTAGTAGTTTTAATTTCAACCGCTGTTGGCCTTTTTATTGGTTCAGTGGCTGCTTATTTTGGTGGTTGGCTCGAAGAAGTCCTGATGAGAATTACAGATATCTTTATGTCCATACCTTTTATGCTTGCAGCTATGGTTTTAACAACTATTTTAGGTCTTGGAGTTAGAAATATGATGATTGCTCTGATAATTTTTGGATGGATGGTCACAGCAAGATTGATCAGAGGGAACATCCTTCAAGCCAAAAACGAGCAATACGTTATGGCCGCAAAAGCACTTGGGGTAAGAGACGCGGCGATTATAGTTAAACATATCTTACCTAATACGATATTTCCAGTTTTGATAAATGCTACAATGAGGATTGGATCGATGGTTATTACTGCCGCAGCGTTGAGTTTCTTAGGTTTAGGTGCTCCACAAGGATACGCCGATTGGGGATCCATATTATCCTATTCCAGAGACTGGATCATTGGTGGTACAAGTCCTGGCCAATACTGGTTCACGATCTTGTATCCTGGAGTCGCTATGATTCTTTTTGTCATGGGTTGGAATTTACTCGGAGATGCCCTAAGAGACGTTTTTGATCCAAGAATGAGACGATAAAGTGAGAGGAGGAAGCTTTTTGAAAGATAACAATAGTGAACCTATACTTCGTGTTAATAATTTGCATGTTCATTTTAAGACGGAAGACGGAATAATAAAAGCCGTCAATGGTGCTAGTTTTGAGCTTTATCCAGGTGAAACCTTGGCAATAGTAGGAGAATCTGGTTCAGGGAAAACTGTTACAGCGCTAAGTACTATAAGGCTACTAGACGAAAACGGATGGATCTCTGAAGGAGAAATAAAGTACAAAGATACTGATGTTTTATCTTTATCAGATAACCATCTCAGAAGGATACGTGGTAAAGAGATTTCCATGATTTTCCAAGAACCTATGACTGCCCTTAACCCTGTATACACTATTGGGGAGCAGATCATGGAATCTCTTGAATTGCACCTTAATATGAGTGAAAAAGAAGGCAAAAAAAGAGCGATTGATCTATTAAGAAAAGTTGGTATTCCCGAACCAGAGAGGAGAATCGACCAATACCCTCACGAATTATCTGGTGGAATGAGACAGAGAGCCATGATAGCTATGGCGTTAGCTTGCAATCCTTCCATTCTTATAGCCGATGAACCAACCACCGCATTGGATGTTACCATTCAGGCACAGATACTGGAACTCATGAAAGATTTACAAAATGAGTTTAAAATGTCTATAATCTTTATCACACACGACCTTGGAGTAATTGCAGAGATGGCTGATAGGGCTTTAGTTATGTATGGTGGAGAAGTAGTTGAAAGTGGTGAAATCAAAACCATTTTTAAAAGGCCAAGACATCCGTATACTTGGGGGTTGATGAATTCTATTCCCAGGATAGATAAAGAAGAGGAGAGGTTGCTTTCTATTCCTGGAGTAGTTCCAAACCCCTTGAACTTTCCAAAAGGTTGTAAATTTTCAAATAGGTGCTTCTTCGCTGATCAAAAATGTGTGAATGAGGATCCTAACTTGGAAGAAGTAGAACCTCGCCATTTTTCCCGTTGTTGGCACATCGACAAATTATTGGACGAAATGAACAAAGTCAAAGAAGGTGAAGTATAGTGCCAAATAGTGACAAAGTAATCCTAAAAGTTGAAAATTTGAAAAAATATTTTCCTGTTAGAGCCGGGGTCTTCAAAAGAACAGTCGCCCAAGTTCTAGCTGTAGACGATATCAGCTTTGAAATAAAAGAAGGCGAAACTCTGGGGCTTGTTGGTGAGTCTGGTTGCGGTAAGAGTACAACAGGTATGACAATTTTAAGATTATACGAACCAACAGACGGACGAATTATAATGGGAGAGCAAGACACTACACCATGGTTCATGAGAGGTACTACTATTAATAAGTATGTTAAAAAGATTTATGCTGAACGATTTGAAAAAATGAAAAAAGAATTGGGTTCAGAAGAAGAAGTAATTAAAAAATTAGACAATGAAATAGACAAAAAATACGCACAATTATATTTTCAAAATGGAGTAAGTGAAATAAGAAAAGATTTGTTGAGTAATTTGGCTGAAAAAAGAAGATCCTTTAGAAAAAATGCCCAAGTCATCTTTCAAGATCCATATTCTTCGTTAAATCCTAGAATGAGGGTACTGGATATCATAGGGGAAGGTATGAAAGTGAATAAAATGGGTACCTCTTCTGAAATAAGGGATAGAGTTGCCAACTTAATGGAAACAGTTGGATTATCCAAAGATTACGTCTATAGATATCCCCACCAATTTTCTGGTGGACAAAGACAAAGAATAGGGATAGCACGTGCTTTGGCATTGGATCCAAAATTAATCATTTCTGATGAAGCTGTTTCCGCTTTAGATGTTTCCATTCAATCTCAGATCATAAATTTAATGGTTGACTTGAAAAACGATTATGGCTTAACCTATGTTTTTATAGCTCACGATTTGGCCGTTGTGAAACACATAAGCGACAGAATAGCGGTTATGTATCTAGGAAAGATAGCTGAATTAACAACGAAAAAAGAGCTCTTTGAAGAGCCTTTGCATCCTTATACGGTATCCTTGATGTCTGCTATTCCAATACCAGATCCGGAAGTTAAGAAGAAAAGAGTGGTTTTACAAGGGGATGTACCCAGCCCTCTAAATCCACCCTCGGGTTGTAGATTTCATCCTCGTTGTCCAATTGCTAAAGATATTTGTAGCAAAGAAGAACCACCACTTAAAGAAGTTAAGCCAGGGCATTTTGTATCATGTCATTTTCCTGGAGAGTTTAAAATTTAAAAGCTTGGGTTTTACCCAAGCTTTTAAATACTTTAAATTTCTCCTTTTTCGTGCAACTTTAGATCTATTTTCTTCTCTAACTTTTGAAGTATGACTGGTAAGTATCTGTCTTTTAATTTTTTTCTATCGTATTGATGAATTAAAAAATAAGTAATTCCCAATCCTAAAATGCCAGCCAAGAAAGAGAAGATATCTGAAAAGCCCAAAGTATAGAGAATGGAAACTATAGACAAGAAAACTATTAAAGGAATCCCATAAGCTAAAAAAGAAAGTTTCACTACTGGAACTTCAGGTAATTCTACAACTACTTTATCTCCTTTTTTTACATCGACTTTTTCGGTGTTTTTAGCTTTTAAATTTAGTTCGTTTGCCCCACCTAATAGGGTACAGCCACCTTTCATTGCACAGCTTTCACATTCTTGCGTTCGTGTGGTTCTCAAATACACGTAACTTTCGTCTTTATCGATAACATCCATTACTTCCCTCATCGTTTATTACCTCCAATCCATTATGACATACGTCCAAAACCGTTACTTTATAACCTTGATCAAAGTGAGAAAGAAAATTAACCATCTCATCTTCTATATTTTTATAATCTCCGTCCAAAATTCCCATGATTGTTGGCCCAGAACCACTCAAAAAATACCCCTTTGTACCTATTTTCATCAATTTAGATGTTATTTCTTCCCAGTAGGGGATAAAATCTTTACGATATGGCTGATGAATTTTATCTTTCGTGGCTTCTGACAAATTTTCAAAATGGGAGGTTACAAGTGAGGCCACGAGAAGGCCAACTCTGCTTATATTAAACACCGCATCTTCAATGGGCACATTTTTTGGTAAAAGTGAACGAGCTTTTTTGGTAGAAAAATGAAAATCGGGGATAATTGCCAATAATTTTAACTGAGTTGGTAAATCCATTTTTACATACTTAACTTCTTTTTCCAACAAACTTCCTACTGTCAATCCTCCAACCAATGCAGGTAGAATATTATCCGTATGTCCATCCATTGTAGCTGCTAAATATATTATCTCTTCTTTCTTCAAAGGATTATTAAGTAGTTCATTGGCAACTACTAAGCCTCCGACTATACAAGCTGCGCTACTTCCCAAACCTCTTGCTATGGGTATATTATTTATAAGATTTATACGAAGACCTTGCGGGTGAATATTTACTGCGTCAAACAATAGTTTCATAGCCTGATAAACTAAATTATGCTCATTAGTTTCTATATATGCTTGATCTTCAACCGGAATATTAATTTCTAGGCCAAAGTTTATTTCTTCCACTTCTATGATATTGTACAATTGTAAGGCTATCCCTAAACTATCAAATCCTGGTCCTATGTTGGCAGTTGTGGCTGGAACTTTCACTCTGATCATTTCTTCAGCCCTTTCATTAAGTGATTATCCAAGATTAAGTTTGTTTTTAACATTGTTGATAACAGAGTTTTCGCAGGAAAAATATGTTTTTATAATGCCCCTATATATATTGATCATTTTCTTGCAATTTTCGTTCAACTCATCTTCCTTGATTTTTCCTTCAAAAAATTCATCGAACAATTCTTCTTCTTTTTCGTTCATACGAAGTTAGCCTCCTCTATCAACTGTCTCAATTTTTCCCTCGCGTAGTGCAACCTACTTTTCACCGTCCCAAGAGGGATTTCCATTATCTCAGCAATTTCATTGTAACTAAGCCCATCGATATCTCTTAATTTAATCAGTAGTCTTTCTTCTTCGTCTAATTTTTCCATTATATTTAAAATCATTTGGTAATCGAGTTCTTCTAATACTTCATTTTTAACATTGGTATTGGAAATTGCTTGGATATTATGATTTTGCTCCGTTTCATCTTCAAAATCCACCGAAGTTTCTTTACTTCTTTGATATTTGCGAGAATAATTTTTCCCAACGTTGACAGCTATTCTATAAATCCAAGTAGATAACTTGGAAAGGCCTTTAAATCCATTTATCCCTCTAATAATTCTTATAAACACTTCTTGAAGGGCATCTTCTATTTCATCGTGGTTAACGTAATTTCTTAAAACCCCATAAATTTTTGGCGCATACTCTTCATATAATTTTTTAAAAGCATCAGGATCATTTTTTTTAAGATCTTCAATGAATTTTTCCTCTGTCAATTTGACTCTCTCCCATAATAAATTGTTCATTTTATTATATCATAAATTGTTGAAGAGATTCTATGAAAAAATTTTCTTTGAAATTTTTTTCATAGTTGACAAAAACCTTGATATTCGGGCATAAATTACTATAATTGCTTCTAATCGCCTAAGAATAGATTTCTTTGGATTTGAAACTTTGAGAAAAAAGGGATAAAATATTTATGTACAATAATAATGAAGTTCTATAGTAGTTTATAGAAAGAGAGAAACAATTAGAAAAAGGAGGATTCTAAAGATGGAAGAAACAAAGAAAGTAAGCTTATTTGATAACGCAGTTAAGCAATTCGACAGAGCCGCTAGAATCATGGAATTAGATAGAAATTTAAGAGAAGTATTAATCAAACCTAAGAGAGAACTTACCGTTAATTTTCCAGTGCGTATGGATGATGGATCAATCAAAGTTTTTACAGGTTACAGAGTACAACACAATGTTTCTAGAGGTCCAGCAAAAGGTGGAATTAGATACCATCCAGATGTCACATTAGACGAAGTTAAAGCTTTGGCTTTTTGGATGACTTGGAAGTCTGCTGTAGTGGACATCCCCTATGGTGGAGCTAAAGGCGGCGTTACAGTGGATCCCTTTAAACTTTCGGATTCTGAATTGGAAAGATTGTCGCGAAGGTTCTTCTCTGAAATTCAAATCATAATAGGTGAAGAAAAAGATATCCCCGCCCCAGATGTAAACACTAATGGTCAAATAATGTCTTGGTTTATGGATACATATTCTATGAATATAGGACATACAACTTTAGGCATAGTTACAGGGAAGCCTTTAGAGATTGGAGGTTCTGAAGGAAGAACAGAAGCTACTGGAAGAGGAGTAAATATATGTATCGAGGAAGCTGTAAAATATTTGAGAGACAGGGGAAGACTAAATAAAAAAGATGAAGCGATAACCGTCGCCATTCAAGGTTTTGGTAATGTCGGTTCTTACTTAGCTTTGACTCTAACAGAAGAAAGTAGATATAGGTTGGTTGCAATATCTGATTATAGTGGTGGTTTTTATAAAGAATCCGGTTTCACCGCAGAAGAGATTCGTTATCTGATGGATAAAACTAGAGATAGAAAAGCCTTGTTATTGGATGTTAACGAAGAAGGTTATAAAGAGATAACCAACGAAGAGTTACTGAAGTTAGATGTAGATGTTTTTGCACCTTGCGCAATGGAAAATGCAATTAACGAAGATAATGCGGATGATATAAGGGCAAAACTCATCGTTGAAGGAGCTAACGGTCCATTAACTCCAGAAGCTGACGATATCTTGTTGTCCAAAAATGTCTTCATAGTACCAGATTTCTTGGCAAATGCTGGTGGCGTGACGGTTTCGTACTTCGAATGGGTACAGGGACTTCAGTGGAATTTTTGGGAACTTGAGGACATTAGAAAGGCTCTTCATAAGAAGATGAAGAACGCATTTTGTGACGTTGCTCAAACAATGGATAAGTATGAGGTCGACATGAGAACGGCTGCATATGTGAGAGCCATAGAACGTGTGGCAAACGCTACAAAGTTAAGAGGCATTTATCCGTGATGATAAAATAACAAAAATTACCCCTTTCTTAACTATTTAGAAAGGGGTAATTTTTTGGTTACTTAGGTTAAGTAAAATAGAATAGGTTTATTAAATAAAGGGGTGGAAAAATGGCTTTTACTTTAATTTCAACATTCATAAACGCTACAATTGGTTTTTTTCTAGCTGATATGCTGTTTTGGATTTTGTCACTAGTAATCTTAGGTATTATATTGTACATTTCCTGGAAAAAAAGTATGTACAGCAAATTGGGCAACTTTATTTTGTTAGTAGGGATTTTATTTTCTTTTTTTGGTTATTTAAATAATTTTAATCCGTCTTATTTTTATTTGTTGATTAACCTGTCTGCCTTTTTTGCTGTTCTTTATACAGCGTTTAACAAAAAATTGTTAATTATTCTATCTTGGATGTTAAATGGTTTTTCCCTGGGGTACATTATAGCATCATTGAGGGACTTAAATTTAGGCATCGTGTTTGGGATAATTATTTTCCTTATAGGATTAAGAGATGCATTTTTGCCTAAAAAGTTTGACGAACATTTAAACGACTAATTCGTGTATTGTAGAAGCTAACCTTTTTATACCTTCTTCAATACTTTCTTCATTTGAACAGGAATAATTTAATCTCAAGGTATTTACATTTTTCTTGTCGATGTAAAAAGGGTCTCCGGGGACGAAGGCAACCTTTTTTTCTATAGCTTTGTCAAACAACTCAAGAGCAGAAATATTGTTAGGCAAAGTTACCCAAAGAAACATTCCTCCCTGTGGATTCGTATATTCTACATCTTTGGGGAAATATTTTTTAATACTTTTTATCATCGCATTTTTTTGAGCACCATATCTCATTTTTATGTTCATTATATGTTTGTCTAGGTCGTTCTCTTTCAAGAACTGGTATAGTATTCTTTGCCCTACATAATTAGAATGTAGATCAGCCCCTTGCTTAGCAGTCACAAGATTTTCCAGTACATCTTTGGGAGCAACTACCCAACCCAGCCTAAATCCTGGGGCAACAATTTTTGAGAAAGATCCTAAAAGTATCGTTTGTTCAGGAATCAATTTTTTGAATGAAACACTATCTTCCCCTTCAAATCTTAACTCTCCATATGGGTCATCCTCTATTAGGTAAATATTGTGTTTTTTCAACATCTCAGCTATCTTTTCTCTATTTTTATTTGTATAAGTAATTCCTGAAGGGTTTTGAAAATTTGGGACGGTGTAAAGTAATTTTGGTGAAAATTCTTCCAAAACATCTTTTAATTCTTCTAAATCAAGACCCTCTTGGGATAGTTTTACGGTTTTAAAGTTTTTTGTGTATACTGCTAATGCTTGTATAGCTCCCAAGTATCCAGGTTCTTCAATTGCAATGAAATCATCTTCATTTAAAAAAAGTTTTCCGAGTAAGTCGAGGGCTTGTTGAGAACCATGAGTTATTAAAACATCATCTTTTGTTATGTTTAAACCTTTTTTTTCGTTGTACCTATTGGCGATGAATTCTCTTAAAGGTGGATATCCTTCTGTGGAACTGTATTGAAGTATCTCTTTACCGTGATTATCAAACTGAGAAACAGCGGCATTTTTTATCTCGTTGACTGGAAACAAATCAGGATTTGGTAAACCACCTGCAAATGAAATTATTTCGGGGTCATCAACTACTTTAAGTATCTCTCTTATAAAAGAACGTGGGACGTTTTTCATACGATTAGCATAAATATTTTCCATTTTTTTCTCTCCTTCTGAGTAGTTTTTATAGTCTAAAAGTTTTGTTAGTTTTCTTTTACGGGGAACAAATTATCCACAAACAATCCGTATTCCACACTGTCTAACAAGGCTTTCCAACTGGCTTGAATTATGTTAGTTGAAACACCCACTGTAGTCCAAGTTTTATCGGTATCTGAAGTTTCTATTAAGACCCGTACCTTTGCAGCTGTTCCAGAAGCACTGTCTAGCACCCTTACTTTGTAGTCTATCAATTTCATGCTTTTCAGGGATGGGAAAAAGTCTTCTAAAGCCTTTCGCAACGCCATATCTAAAGCATTCACAGGTCCATCGCCTTCAGCAACGGCATGGACGGTTTCATCGTTTATTTTTAATTTGACAATAGCTTCGGTTCCCGTACCTTCGCCAAAATTGTAATGAAGAATGTTGAAATTTTCCACTTGAAAATTCGGGGTGTAATCAAAAAATTCTCTTAATACTAGGAGTTTCAAAGAAGCATCTGCACCTTCAAATTGATATCCATCATGCTCATATTCCTTGATCTTCAATGTTAACTTTTTGAACTGTTCTTCAGAAAATTGTGTAATGTCGAATCCTAATTCTTCCAACTTTGATTTCAAATTGCTTTTTCCTGATAACTCAGAAACTAATATCCTTCTAGTGTTCCCAACCCATTCCGGAGATACGTGTTCATAAGTGAGAGGATTTTTAAGAATGGCGCTAACATGGACGCCACCTTTATGTGTGAAGGCACTTCTTCCCACGTAAGGAACCCTGTTGTCAGGAGTTAAATTAGCAACTTCAAATACGTAATTATAAAGTGAAGTTGTTTTTTCTACATTTATTTTCGGTAATCTAAATCCGTATTTAAACTTCAAGTTAGGTATTATAATGCAAAGGTCTGCATTACCACATCTTTCCCCTAAGCCTCCAACCGTTCCTTGTATTTGTTCAACTCCTTCTTGTAAGGCTGTAAGAGAATTCGCCACAGCTAGGCCAGAATCGTTGTGAGCATGAATGCCCAAAGGTATTTTTATTCTCGCTTTTACCTCTTCTATTGCCTCTTTGATCTTTGAAGGGGTTTGTCCTCCGTTTGTGTCACATAAAACAGCGATCGAAGCGCCAGAGTTTTGTGCAACTTCCAATGTTTTAATGGCATATTGTTGATTATGGTAAAAACCATCAAAAAAGTGTTCGGCATCAAAAAAGACTTCTATACCTTTTCTTTTTAAGAAGGTTATCGTATCTTCTATGAGTTTCAGGTTGTCATCAAGAGAAATGCCCAAGGCTTGAGATACATGGAAGTCCCAGCTTTTTGCAAATATAGTAACGATTTTTGCCCCAGAAGAAACTAATTTTAAAATATTCGGATCATCTTCTGCTTTTATTCCGTATCTTTTTGTAGAGCTAAATGCGACTATCTCACTGTTTTTGAATGACATACTTTGAACCTTTTTAAAAAATTCTTCATCTTTAGGATTGGATCCCGGCCAACCACCTTCAATGTAGTCTATCCCGTATTCATCTAATTTTTTGGCTATCTTTAATTTATCTTCCACAGTTAGAGAAACATTCTCACCTTGGGTTCCATCTCTTAAAGTGGTATCAAACAATTTAGGTTCTTTCAATTCGGTTCACCCTCTTTTTAGAATTTTGACAATTTCGTCTCCTACCTCGCTAGTGCTTAAATTTCCCCCCATGTCTTGAGAAAGTAAGTTTTCATCGATCGATGTTTTAATCGCACCTTCGACTTTTTCAGCTAAGTCTTTTCTTCCAAAATATTCTAACATCATCGCTGCAGCTAAAATAGCAGCTATCGGATTGGCAATGCCTTTACCAGCAATATCTGGAGCTGAACCATGAACGGGTTCAAACATGGAAACACTGTTGGGATTAATATTTCCTGAGGCAGCCAACCCCATCCCCCCCTGAAGTTCTGCTCCCAAATCTGTGATGATGTCTCCAAACATGTTACAGGTTACTATCACATCAAATATTTCGGGATTTCGTACCATTTTCATTGTTATAGCATCTACGTAGTAATGATCAGTCTGAACGTCTGGGTATTCCTTCTTTAACTCTTCAAATACCCTCAACCATAAGCCGTGAGAATAAGTTAGTACGTTACTTTTATCACAGAGTGTTAGTTTCCCATTGAGATTTTTTGCATACTCAAAAGCGTACCGGATGATACGCTCTACACCTTTTCTAGTTGAAATCATCTCTTGTATTGCTACTTCGTCTTGAGTATCTTTTTTTAAAATTCCACCAATACCCGCGTAAAGTCCTTCTGTATTTTCTCTTATCACGGTAAAATTGATCTCGTTAATCCCCTTCTTCTTCAAAGGAGAAAACCTGTCGTTTAGTAGTTTTATTGGCCTTAAATTGACGTATTGATCAAAATAAAATCGTAATTTTAATAGTATCCCATGTTCTAAGACCCCTGCTGGTACTCTTGGATCTCCTACTGCACCCAAATATATAGCATCAAAGGTTTCTAATCGTTTCAATAGAGAGTCTGGAATTAATTCCCCATATTTTAGATATCGTTCGGCTCCGACATCGAACTCTTCAAATTTAAAATTCAAACTGTACTTTTCTTCCATAAAATTTAATATTTTAAGACCTTCGTTGATTACTTCCTTTCCAATTCCATCCCCTGGTAGAACAGCTATCGACGGCATCTATTGAGCGACCTCCTTTTTGATCTTCTCTATCAATCCCCCGGAAGATATTATTTCTTGAAGAAATTTAGGATATTTCTCTGAATAGTATTCTTTCTTGTTTTTTAGATCTTTGATGATTCCATTGTCTAAGTCTACCTCTATTTCCGAACCATCTTGGATATTATGAGAAGCCTCTTTAGAAATAAGTATAGGTAATCCAATATTGATGGCGTTTCGATAAAAAATCCTTGCAAAACTTTCTGCTATGACACAAGAAACGCCTGCCGCCTTAATCGATAATGGAGCATGTTCACGAGAACTTCCAGAACCGAAATTCCTTCCGGCAACTATAATGTCTCCTTTTTTAACTTTTTTTACGAAATCTTTATCTATATCTTCCATACAATGTTGTGCCAATATCTCTGGTTCAGGGTTGTTTAGATATCTAGCTGGTATAATAACATCGGTATCAACGTTGTCACCGTATTTGAAAACTCTTCCTCTGAATTTCACCTTATAACCTCCTCAGGATGAGTGATGTATCCAGTAATAGCAGAAGCTGCCGCCACCGCAGGATTGGATAAATAAACTTCACTTTCTGGATGACCCATCCTTCCAACAAAATTCCTGTTGGTTGTAGATATCGCCTTCTCACCTTTTGCCAATACTCCCATGTGTCCACCTAGGCAAGGTCCACACGTTGGTGTACTCACAGCGGCTCCCGCTTCGATGAATATTTCAATTAAGCCTTCTTTTAATGCCTGCATGTATATATCTTGGGTGCCAGGAAAAATAATGCATCTTACATCAGAGTTAACTTTGTGTCCCTTAAGCACGTGAGCAGCGATTCTTAAATCTTCTATTCTTCCATTGGTGCAAGAACCAATTACAGATTGATCAATTTTTATCCCCTTTGCTTCATTAACAGGTTTCGTGTTTTCTGGCAAATGTGGGAAAGCCACCTGTGGTTCAATATTTGAAACATCATATTCGATAACTTCTTCATAAGTGGCATCGGGATCGCTACTTACCGGTGCATAATCTCTTACCGCCCTTTCTTTTAAGTACTCTTTGGTTTTTTCATCGTATTCAAATAATCCACATTTCGCTCCTGCTTCTATCGCCATGTTTGCCATAGTCATTCTCGAATCCATAGAAAGATCTTCGATCGTTTCTCCAGTAAACTCAATAGATTTATACAGGGCTCCATCCACTCCTATATCTCCTATCGTGTAAAGTATCAAATCCTTTCCACTGACCCATGGGTTTAACTTTCCTTTGTATACGATTTTTATACTTTCTGGGACTCGGAACCATAAGTAACCGGTAGCCATCGCGGCAGCCATATCGGTGCTTCCAACACCTGTACCTAAACAGTTAAGAGCACCATAGGTACACGTATGGGAATCTGCTCCTACAACGATTTCACCTGGTAAGGCTAGTCCTTTTTCAGGTATTAGACAGTGTTCTATTCCCATTTTACCTATCTCAAAATAATTAAGAATATTCATCTCTTTTGCAAAATTTCTTATAAGTAGAGCATTTTGCGCGGATTTTATATCTTTGTTTGGGGTAAAGTGGTCTGGAACTATTGCAATTCTATCATTATCAAATACTTTGGATAATCCAATTTTTCTAAATTCTTTGATGGCAACAGGAGTTGTTACATCGTTCCCAAGTACAAGATCTACTCTCGCATTAACAATCTCTCCAGGTTTAACTTCACTTTTATTTGAATGAGATGCAAGAATCTTCTCTACAATTGTCATTTCTTTATTTCCTCACTTTATCATTTTATTTTTTTGTAGTTTGGAGTTTCTTAGTCATATATTTATTCAAGGCATTTAGATAAGCCAAAGTACTCGCTTGGGTAATATCTGTTTCAACAGAATGCCCAACGTACACATCTTCTCCAATTTTGAGTTTAACGGTTGTTTCTCCTAAGGCATCGGTCCCCTCTGTAACCCCTTCAATCTTATACGAAATCAAAGTGATATTTTCTTCTTCAGAGATTTCGTTTATGGCTTTAAATATTGCATCTATTGGCCCGTCTCCACTGCAAGCTGCTTTTTCTATCAAATCTTCTCCTCTTGCTATCTTTATAGTCGCTGTCGGTAGTGTAGTGTTTCCAGTAGTAACGGATAAATATTTGAGTTTGAAATAATCCTCCGTTTTATATAGTTCGTCGTTTATCAATGCTTCAACATCAAGCGGATTTAAATTCTTTTTTTTACTGGCTAGATCTTTGAATTTTATGAATAACTTTTCAAAGGTTTCTTCATCCACAGTGTAACCAGATGATGTTAAGAACTCCTTTAAAGCATGTCTTCCCGAGTGTTTTCCTAAAATTAGTTTATTTGAATTTAATCCTATACTTTCAGCTTTCATTATTTCGTAAGTAGTTCTCTCTTTGATAACACCATCTTGATGAATACCAGATTCATGTGCAAAGGCATTTTTACCTACTATTGCTTTATTAGGTTGAACAACCATTCCAGTAAATTGTGAAACCATGTTGCTTAATTTTAAAATCTTAGTTGTATCCTGCGTTACGACTAAATCTTCAAAATAATCTTTTCTGGTAACTAACGCCATTAAAACTTCTTCTAAGGCAGCGTTGCCTGCCCTTTCTCCTATTCCATTGACTGCAACCTCTGCCTGATCGGCACCCTCTTTCAGAGCAACGAGTGTGTTAGCAGTTGCCATCCCTAAATCGTTATGGCAATGTACACTTAATTCAATCTTGTCTATGTTCCTTGTGTTTTCTTTTATCTTTTTAATAAATTCACCAAATTCTTGAGGAATTGCATATCCCACCGTA
This sequence comes from Petrotoga sp. 9T1HF07.CasAA.8.2, assembly GCF_002895585.1. Taxonomy (NCBI): domain Bacteria; kingdom Thermotogati; phylum Thermotogota; class Thermotogae; order Petrotogales; family Petrotogaceae; genus Petrotoga; species Petrotoga sp. 9T1HF07.CasAA.8.2. The sequence continues at coordinate 28,814 of NZ_AZRI01000017.1, forward strand.
TCAGGCACGTTAATTACCCATGCACCAGCTTCGATGACTTTTTCAAAGAGTTTGTACAAAAACTCTAACTCGCTTCTTGAAGCATCTTCTGCTGAAAATTCAACGTTATTAGTATACTTTGCTGCATACTTCACGGCCTCAACTGCTCTTTCCAAAACTTGATCTTCATTCATTTGCAGCTTATATTTCATGTGAATAGGAGAAGTGGCAATGAACACATGAATTCTTGGTTGTTCTGCTTCCTGAAGTGCTTCCCAAGCACAATCGATATCTTTGTAATTCGCCCTTGCTAAAGCGGCAATCTCAACATCTCTGATTTTTTGGGCGATGTTTTTCACACTTTCAAAATCACTACTTGAAGAAATAGGAAAACCAGCCTCTATTACATCAACTTTTAACAAGGAAAGCTGTTCGGCTATTGCCAACTTCTCCTCCATTGTCAAACTTACTCCTGGAGATTGTTCACCATCCCTCAACGTAGTATCAAAAATTTTTATTTTTCTCAAATTTGATCACTCTCCCACTTCAGTAGATTTAGCTTTCTATCCAAGGCATCATCGCTCTCAACTTCTCTCCCACTTGTTCTAACAAAGAATTATTATCTTTTTCAGTTAATGCGTTGAAAACAGGTCTATTGGCTTTGTTTTCTAATATCCAGTCCTTTGCAAAATTCCCATTCTGTATGTTTGCAAGTACATCTTTCATGGTTTCTTTAACCCTATCATCGATAATTTTGGGACCGATGGTAATATCTCCGTATTGTGCAGTGTCACTTATGGAGTATCTCATCTTTTTTAATCCGCCTTCATACAAGAGATCAACGATTAATTTTAGTTCGTTCAAACATTCAAAATAGGCTATTTCTGGTTGATACCCCGCTTCAACGAGTGTTTCAAAACCTGCCTTGATAAGTGATGTAGTTCCACCACATAAGACCGCTTGTTCTCCAAATAGATCCGTTTCTGTTTCCTCTTTAAAAGTTGTTTTGATAACACCTGCTCGTGTACAACCTATTCCTTTGGCGTAAGATAAACCCAACTCTTTTGCTTTTCCGGAAAAATCTTGGTGAACAGCTAATAATCCTGGAACCCCTTTGCCTTCTAAATACATTCTTCTGACTAAATGACCAGGACTTTTGGGAGCAACCATGAATACATCTACGTTTTTTGGAGGCACAATTTGTCCAAAATGGATATTAAAACCATGAGAAAACCCAAGTGCATTACCCTCGTCTAAGTTGGGTTCTATGTCTTTTTTGTACACCTCACTTTGAACTTCATCAGGGATTAATACTTGAATAATATCTCCTTTTTTAACCGCTTCAGATGTTTCATAGACTTCAAAACCATCTCTTTGAGCAGTTTCTTTGCTTTTACTATCTTTCTTCAGACCTATAATTACTTTTAATCCGCTATCTTTAAGATTTTGTGCCTGAGCGTGACCTTGACTTCCGTAACCTAAAACCGCAATAGTTTTTTCCTTCAATAAACCTAAGTCGGCATCTTTTTCATAAAATGTTTCCACCATGAACTATCACTCCTTTATTTTTTGATTTTTATGAATTTGTCAAAGCGTTGTTGTTCATTTCTCTATCTATAGCTACGATCCCTGTTCTCACGACTTCTTTAATGCCAAAATCCTTCATTATTTCGATAAAGGCATTTATTTTATTTTCATCCCCCGTAATTTCAACTGTTATTGTGTCAAGGGAAAAATCGACAACCTTACCCCTAAAAACGTCGACCACCTGAATAACTTGGCTTCTTTGATTTTTTCCACAATTTACCTTAATTATCGCCATATCCCTCTCTATCATATTGCTTTGATTCAATTCAGTGATCTTTATAACATCTATAAGTTTGTAAAGCTGTTTTTTCACTTGTTCGAGTGTGTCTGTGTTTCCTTCGACAACTATGGTCATTCTTGAATACTCAGGTAATTCTGTTTCCCCTACATTTAAACTCAGTATGTTAAAATTTCTCCTACTGAATAGACCAGATATTCTTGCCAAAACTGAGGGTTGATTATTCACCGTTACTGATAAGATGTGTCTCATGCAACCTCCCCCTGTTTTTCCTTTTCTCTCTTTTTCTTTTTTAGTTCCAACATCTCATTGATCGATGCCCCTTCTGGAACCATTGGAAATACGTTCTCATCTTGAGGAATAATGACGTCAAGTAAAACTGGGCCATCGTAATTAAGAGCCTCTTTCAAAGCCATCTCTACATCGTTTGTTTGATCGATTCTTAACGATTTTATTCCATAAGCCTGAGCCAATTTAACAAAATCAGGATTTTCAAGTATAGTGACAGAATATCTTTCATCAAAAAATAACTCTTGCCACTGTCTTACCATCCCTAACGTTCCATTGTTTAAAATAATTATTTTCACGGGGAGCCTGTTAGAACTTATTGTAGCCAACTCCTGGAGATTCATTTGAAAACTTCCGTCACCAGATATGTTGATAACCGTTTTATTGGGATTTCCTACCTGAACACCTACACTGGCGGGTAAACCGTATCCCATAGTTCCAAGACCTCCAGAGGTTATAAATGACCTAGGTTTCGAAAAACGAAAGTATTGGGCTGCCCACATTTGATTTTGGCCAACTTCTGTCACTATTACCGTATTTTCATCAGTTAACTCATCCAATTTTTCAATCAAGTATTGTGGTTTAATACTGTTACCATCGTATTCGTAGTTAAGTGGAAATCGTCTTTTCCATTCTTTTATTTGTTCAAGCCATTCTTTTCTTTCGATCGTCTTTATTAGTGGAATTAATTTATCTAAAACGTTTTTCGCATTACCAACAATCGGAATATCAACTTTGACATTTTTATTTATTTCTGCTGGATCGATATCTATATGGATGATCTTTGCATGTGGAGCAAATGTCTCTAACTTCCCCGTTACCCTGTCATCAAAACGTACTCCAACTCCTATTATCAAATCCGCTTCAGAAATAGCGTAGTTGGCATACATTGTACCGTGCATACCTAACATCTTTAAAGAAAGCTCATGATCTTCTGGAAAAACACCAAGCCCCATGAGAGACGTAACTACTGGTATTCTTCCCTTTATTGCCATATTTGTTAGTTCTTCTGAGGCATTAGAATTTATAACGCCTCCACCGGCAAAGATGACAGGCCTTTGCGAAGTGTTAATTGCCTCGGCTGCCAATTTTATTTGCATATAGTTTCCTTCGTATGTTGGTTGATATCCTGGGAGATGAACACTTTCAGGATACATGAAATCAGCATGAGATTTAAGAACATCCACCGGTAAATCAATTAAAACGGGACCTGGCCTGCCGGTTCTTGCTACGTAAAAAGCTTCTTTTATTGTCTTGGCTAAATCCTTCACATTTGTTACCATGTAATTGTGCTTAGTTACAGGCAAGGTTATTCCTCTTATATCTATTTCTTGGAATGAATCCGTACCTATGAGACTCGTCGGAGCTTGACCTGTAAAAGCAACAACTGGAACGGAATCCATGTATGCTGTTGCTAACCCTGTAACTAGGTTCGTAGCTCCAGGCCCAGAGGTAGCTATACATACCCCAACCTTTCCTGTACTCCTTGCATAACCGTCTGCAGCATGTGCTGCCCCTTGTTCATGACGAACTAATATATGTTTTATAGGTGCGTCGTACAGTTCATCATAAAGGGGAATAACCTTCCCTCCTGGATATCCAAATACAACTTCAACCTTTTCCCTCAAAAGTGATTCAACGAATATTCTTGCCCCGGAAAGAATCGGCATAAAATCACCTCTCTAATTTTTTTATTCTAAAAACGCCCCTTTATCCGCTGATTGTACAAACCTACTGTACCTGTCTAAATACCCACTAGTTTTTGGAAGTATCGGTTTAAAAGTATTTAATCTTGCTTGTAATTCTTCTTCTGATATTTTTAAATTTAGAGTCTTTTGTGGTATGTTTATCGATACTATATCCCCATCCCTTACAACCCCTATTGGACCTCCTGCCGCAGCTTCGGGAGACACATGACCTATGGCAGAGCCGCGTGTTGCTCCTGAGAATCTACCATCGGTGATCAGCGCAACCTTCTTATCCAATCCCATACCAGCTAATGCAGAAGTAGGTGCTAACATCTCTCTCATACCTGGTCCTCCCTTTGGCCCTTCGTACAGGATAACTACTACATCTCCTTCTTTAATTTTTCCCCCATAAATAGCTTTGATGGCTTCTTCTTCCTTGTTGAAGACCTTTGCAGGTCCTTCATGTACCAACATCTCATCCGATACAGCTATCTGTTTAACGATTGCCCCGTTAGGAGCTATATTACCTTTTAACACCGCTAGTCCTCCATCTTTATGGTACGGATTATCTATAGGCCTTATCACTTCCTGGTTGACATAACCAACGGTTTTGAGATTCTCACCTAATGTTTCCCCAGTTACGGTCAAACAGTCTAGATGGAGCAAATTCTTCTTGGACAATTCTTTTAGTACAGCAGGAATACCACCGGCATAATGTAAATCTTCAATGTGATGAATCCCTGCAGGGGATAAACTACATAGGTGTGGGGTTTTTGAGCTAATTTTATTTATAATATCTATGTCAAAATCGATTCCAGCTTCGTGAACAATTGCCGGCAAATGTAAAGCCGTGTTGGTAGAACAACCTAAAGCCATATCTAAAGTAAAGGCATTTTCTACTGTTTTTTCGGTGAATATATCCAACGGTTTAATATCTTTAGCTACTAACTCCATTATCTTTTCTCCACTTTTTGTTGCCAAAGCCCTCCTACTAGAAAAAACTGCCGGAATCGTCCCATTTCCCGGCAGCGCAAGTCCTAAAACCTCTGTTAGGCAGTTCATTGAATTGGCAGTAAACATCCCAGCACAAGATCCATACCCAGGACAGGCGTTCATTTCCATTTCATTTAACTCTTCATCAGAAATCTTATTGGCAACTCTCGCACCAACCGCTTCAAACATATCGTGTAAATCGATTTTTCTTCCTCTGTAATTCCCCGCAAGCATTGGACCTCCACTTACAACAATCGCAGGAATATTTAACCTTAAGGCAGCCATTAACATCCCTGGAACGATCTTATCGCAATTAGGAATAAGAACTAATCCATCGAATTTATATGCCCTTGCTACAGATTCTATAGAATCGGCAATTAATTCTCTACTTGGTAATGAATAGTTCATACCGCTGTGTCCCATCGCGATACCATCACAAATTCCTATCGTTGAAAAGGCTAAAGGTAAACCTCCAGCTGCATATACGCCATTTTTTACACTTTCGCATATTTCATTCAAATGTTTATGTCCGGGTATTATATCGTTCGCAGAATTAGCTATACCTATTATAGGTTTATCGATCTCTTCTTTTGTCAACCCTAAGGCATAAAGTAAAGAACGATGTGGGGCTTTTGATACTCCTTTTTTAATTTCGTCGCTTCTTTGTTTATTATCGCTCATATAATCCTCCCTTTCCATAATGTTTAAAAATGTTGAAAAAATCCCCGGTAGAATTCATTCCCGTTCTTTCCATTTTGGATAACTTCCAAGAATTTTAAAGAAAGAACTCATTTTTTCTAATTTAACTAATGCTGTTTTTACATCTTTATCTTCTGTATAACCTTCAAAATCTATATAAAAAGAGTATTCACCTAATTGCTTTTTAGTTGGACGCGACTCTATCCTTGTTAGATTAATGCCCTTTTCTTTGAAAGCTTTTAACATGTTGTATAGAACACCAGGTTCATTGTGCTTTGGAGAACATATTATCGAGGTTTTGTAATTTTTTGCTGTACCTTCAATCTTTGTAAACCTTTCGGAATTTGCAATTATGAAAAAACGAGTTGAGTTGTTTTTTGAGTCTTGAATATCTTTAGCTAAAACCTGTAAATTATAGATATTAACAATATTTTCTGAACCTATAGCCGCACTTTTTGGCACATCTTTTATTATTTCACAAGCATTTGCGGTACTCGCGGTAAATGTAATATCTGGATTATTCAATCTATTTTTTATAAACTTACTGCATTGTCCAATAGCTTGTTGATGAGAGAAGAGCTTTTTAATTTCTGCTAAGTCTAAGCTTTCATAAGATAGAAGAAAATGTTTAATTGGAACAACACACTCCCCAACTACCTGAATATCAGTTTTTTCGAATAAAAGATCCATTGTAATGTTCACTGAACCTTCCACGGAATTTTCAATAGGTACAACTCCAAAATCTACTTCTTTACTTTGAACCATTTCAAATACGTCTGAAATAGATTGTAATGGAATCAAAGAAACATTTTCACCAAAATATTTCATTGCAGCAATTTCAGTATAAGTTCCTTTTGGCCCTAGATAACCGCATTTTTTGAAAGACTGATCTTCTTTCAAGTCATCTAACTCCTTGAATTCAAAATTTACGAAAATATTTTCAGAGTTGTAAGAATAAGAAAAAAA
>NZ_AZRI01000018.1:0-20907 GCF_002895585.1 Petrotoga sp. 9T1HF07.CasAA.8.2
TTGCTGATCTTATGTTTTTGTATGTCGTTTTCTTTTTATTAGCTGTCATAGTCTGTTTAGTTTCTTGTGTTTTTTTTTTTTTCAAAGAGAAGGCCGCATTCGGAGTCCTGGTCCGGTCTCTTGGGCTCGGAAAGGTTAAAAAAGGCCAGGGGCGCTATCTATCAAGGTTTTAGAGCTTATAAAAATACTATAAAAATCTATCAACTTAGGAGGTAAAAAGTGAAAGAAATCATTTTAGGAATCGTCCAAGGTCTAACAGAATTTTTACCAGTATCCAGTTCTGGTCATCTTGCAATATTTTCATCCTTTATGAACATCGACACCAACGTACCGTATTTCGCCCTTCTTCATTTATCCACCTTTTTTGCCGTATTGTTCTTTGTTTGGAAAGAAGTTGTCAATTTGATCAAGGGACTCTTTAAATGGGAAAAAGAATCACTTACTCTAATCCTTAAATTAATCATTTCCTCAATCCCAGCTGCTGTTGTAGGTTTTACCTTGGAATCTTCGATCGAATCAGCCTTTTCTTCTCTTACATTGATTGGAGTTTTTTTAATGGTAACAGCCGTCTTTTTATTAATTTCTGACACACTAAAAGGTAAAAAGAGTTTAACACAGATAACTTATGTTGATGCCTTGATTATAGGTCTCATGCAAGCCCTTGCAATATTTCCAGGGATATCTAGAAGCGGTGCAACGTTGTTCGGTGCTCTTTTAATGAAAACAAAAAGGGAAGATGCCCTAAAATATTCCTTTTTGATGAGCCTTCCTGTAACCTTTGGGGCGGGTATTTTTGAAATAAATAAGGTTACTTTTTCTCCTTGGGTAATTTTAGGAGGGTTGTTTGCGTTCGTGTTTGGTTTGTTTGGTCTGTATCTACTGAAAAAAACGGTACTGGTTGGAAAACTAAAATATTTTTCATATTATTGTTTTGCTATCGGACTCGTAGCCATTATTATTTAGTAATAAATACATCGTTTTTAAATAATCTTTTTATTTGATATAATATTAAGAGAGAATCGAAAAAGTAAAAATTTTTATTAGACTAATCAGCCTTAAAGTTTCTAAACAAAGTAAAGTTTTAAAAGCGAGGGGATGAAAAATGAAAAAAAGTATTTTAGCAACTCTCATTATCCTACTGTTTTCATTTAGCTTATATGCCACTGCTCAAGATACCGTAGAAGAAGCTCTCTTAGCTGTAGAAGAGTTATTATCAAAACCAGATAGCGGAGCTTTTGTTCAATTAGTAGAATTGTCAGAAGGCTTAGTAATCTTTCCTACATTTTATAAATTGGGTTATGTGGTTGGTGGACAGTATGGTGAAGGCATTGTATTAAGAAAAGACAGTGAAACAGGAAAATGGTACGGGCCGTCATTTGTAAATATATATGGATTAAGCTGGGGAGCACAAATAGGAGTACAATCCGCAGCGTTAATCTTAGTTGTAATGAATGAAAAAGGAATGGAAGGGTTCATGGGAAACAACTTTACCTTAGGAGGTTCAGTTGGTATTTCTGCTGGACCATTGGGTAGACAGCTTTCTGCAGATTTAGATTATAAATTACAAGCCTCCATTTATTCTTATTCAATTGCAAAGGGCTTCTACGCTGGAGTGTCTGTTGAAGGGGCTTACATAAGAGCAGATGATAATGCGAATGAGGATTATTATAATGAACCTCTTTCACCTGAAGAAATTTTAAAAGAAAAAGAAGTTGATAGCGAAGCAAAAGAGCTTGTAGAACTACTAGAAAAGGCGGTACTAGAAAGACAATTAAAAGATAAAGAAGTAACTTAAAAAGGGCGCTACTAAAGTTTTAGAGACTCTAAAAATAATAACAAAAATTCAATAAAAGGAGGAAACAAATTATGCCTTACGTAAATACAAAGGATATTTTAGAAAAGGCGAATAAGGAATACTATGCGGTTGCAGCTTTCAACATTAACAATCTTGAGTTTCTCCAGGCTATAGTTGAAGGAGGGATAGAGAAAAAATCTCCTCTGATAATCGAAACAAGTGAAGGGGCAATGAAGTATGCTGGCATGGGTGATCCTTTGAGAGGAGCAAGCCTGTTTGTAAAAATGGTTAGAGAGTTTGCAGATTCTTTAGATATACCAATCGCTCTGCATTTAGACCACGGGAAGAATTTTAAATATATAATATCCGCAATTAAAGCTGGTTATTCATCTGTAATGATAGATGCATCTGATAAACCATTGGAAGAAAATCTAAAAGCTACGAAAGATATTGTAAGAATAGCCCATGCAGCAGGTGTTTCAGTGGAAGCAGAATTAGGAAAGTTAGCTGGAATAGAAGACAACGTTGCTTCAGCTGAATCTGTTCTAGTTAATCCCGATGAGGCGAAATATTTTGTAGAGGAAACCCAAGTTGATTTTCTAGCTCCGGCTATTGGCACTTCCCATGGAGCATTTAAGTTTAAAGGAGAAGCTAAATTAGACTTTGATAGATTGAAAAAAGTTAAAGAATTGACAAAAATGCCTTTGGTACTACACGGTGCTTCAAGTGTTGTGCAAGAAATGGTCGAAATAGCTGAAAATTATGGAGCTGATTTCGGAGGATCAAAAGGTGTACCCTCAGATATATTGAAAGAAACCGTTCGATTAGGTATAAATAAAGTAAATACAGATACTGACCTTAGGATGGCTTTTATTGCAGGATTAAGAGAATTCTTGCAGAACAATCCCAAAGAGTTTGATCCTAGAAAATACATGGAAACGGCAAAGTCTTATGTGAAAAAGGTTGTTTCAGATAGATTGGAGCTTTTAGGTTCTGCTAATAAAGCTTAATTCAAAGTACAGCCATGGCTTCCATGGTTGTACTTTTTTATTTTAACCAAAAATATTAACAGGAGGATTTCGAATGAAAATACTAGTGATCAACTCCGGAAGTTCATCCTTAAAATATCAAATATTAGAAATGGAAAACGAAAGTTGTCTGGTTAAAGGGTTGGTTGAAAGAATAGGGGAACAAGAATCAGATATTGAACAAGAAAACGAAGGAAAAGAGTACAAAAACATAACCAAGATAAAAGACCATGAAGAAGCGTTGAAAAAAGCTATGGAATTGATCACTGATCCTGAATATGGATGTTTAAAAGAATTAAATGAGATAGATGCGGTTGGGCACAGGGTAGTACATGGAGGAGAAGAGTTTTTCTCTTCCGTACTGATAGATGAAGAAGTTATTAAAGCTATAGAAGAGAACTCTGATCTTGCTCCTTTACATAACCCTCCCAATTTGATGGGCATAAGAGCAGCTAAAAAATTATTACCCAACGTACCTCAAGTAGCGGTATTTGATACATCATTTCACCATTCGATGCCAGAGAAAGCGTACATGTATGGTTTACCTTACGAAGTTTATCAAAAATACAAGATAAGACGTTATGGATTTCATGGGACCAGTCACAGGTACGTATCTCAAAAAGCCTCTGAGATATTAAAAAAAGATATGAAAGAATTAAAGATGATAACGGCACATTTAGGTAACGGTGCATCTTTAGCTGCAATCGACAGAGGAAAAGTGATTGATACATCGATGGGCTTCACACCTTTGGAAGGATTGATAATGGGAACAAGAAGTGGAGATATAGATCCAGGAATAGTTTTTTTCCTTATAAGAAAAGGCTACAGCGTAGACGAAGTGGACGATTTGTTGAACAAAAGAAGTGGTGTCTACGGTTTGAGTAAAATGAGCAACGACATGAGAGACATCAGAAAAGGAATAGAAAATGGGGATAAAAAGGCAAAGTTGGCATACGATGTGTATGTATATCGTTTAGCAAAATACATAGGAAGTTATATAACCGCACTAAAAGGGTTAGATGTGCTGGTATTCACAGCGGGTGTGGGAGAAAATGACGAACATGTAAGAATGGACGTCTGTGATTACTTAGACTTCTTTGGAGTTAAAATTGATAAAGAAAAAAATACTTTGTTGAATAGAAAAAACGGAATTATCTCAGCTTCGGATTCTGATGTTGACATTTTAATAGTAAAAACTGATGAGGAATTAATGATAGCTCAAGATACTAAAAGAATAGTGGAAGAAGTGAACGAGAAATAGTAATGCCTGTTTAAAGGGCATTACTATTTTTTGCTATAACTTTTTGCCAAATTAAAGTATTCTTTAGCGTGTTCTTTAATTTGTTCGAACTCTTCATCAGTAAGATTTCTTATGACCTTTGCTGGAACCCCTAAAACTAAACTCTTGGGAGGAATTATTTTGTTTTCTGTTACCAAAGCTCCTGCCCCAATAAGACACCCTTCACCTATCTTTGCACCGTTTAATATAATTGCTCCCATACCTATGAGACAGTTATCGGAGATTTCACAGCCGTGTATAATAGCGTTGTGCCCAATAGTAACGTAATTACCAATTATAGTTGGATATTCGGTGTCGATATGAACCACTGAGTTATCTTGTATGTTTGAGAATTCTCCAATGGTTATAGAACCAATATCTGCCCTCAATGTGGCATTGTACCAAATACTAGATCCTTTAGCAATCTTTACATCTCCAATAATTTGACAACCAGGAGCTAAAAAAACATCTTCTTGAACAACAGGATATTTGCCTTTGTACTCATGAAGCATAATTTCACCTCTTTAATTTAGCTAAAAGTTTTTGTGATATAATTATACATCAAAAAAAGATTAAAAAAAACCGGATCCACGAGGGATCCGGCAAGAATGTCTGGGTTTATCTCAGGGGGATAGGGGGATCTTTCTTTTTTCACTACTATTATAATATAGAATGTGTTAAACTTCAAGGTAAATGAGTTACTATTAGATTTAAAAGAATTAAAGATTTGTATACTATTATTAAGACAAAAATGAGGAGGTCTTTTTTTGAATAAAGTCTATGATTTTCACACACACACAATTTTGAGTGATGGAGAATTAATCTGCAGCGAACAGATAAGACGTGCACAAACCCACGGTTATGCAGCCATTGCAATATCCGATCATGTGGATGAATCCAACATTGATTTTGTTTTAAGTAGTTTGAACAAATTTGTTGATAACGAAAGCAGTTTCTTTGAAGGGATCAAGATTTTAAAAGGGGTTGAAATTACTCACGTTCCTCCCTCTTTAATAGATGAACTTGCAAAATATGCAAAAGAAAACGGTGCAGATGTTGTATTGGTTCACGGAGAAACTATAGTTGAACCGGTTTTTCAAAAAACTGACTATTACGCTGTAAATTCAAAATATGTAGATATATTAGCTCACCCTGGTTTAATTACCGAGGAAGAAGTTGCCCTGGCTGCTAGCAATGGAGTTTTCTTAGAATTAAGTGCCAGAAAGGGTCATAGTTTATCCAATGGGCATGTAGCAAAATTGGCTCAAAAATATGATGCAAAATTACTCGTAAATAGTGACGCGCACGGGCCAGATGACTTTTTAGACTATGATTTTAGTTTAAAAGTAGCTATGTCTGCTGGTTTGAACATAGAAGAGGCAAAAAAGATTGTGGAAAGAAACCCTTTAGAATTATTGTAAATAATATTTTTAATAGAAGATTTACCAAAAATTTTTATTTCTTTATGTACTTTTAGAACCAAATCATATTATAGGTGTCTAAATAAATAGTTTCATTGCTAGACTTTCTAAATTGAAGGGGCTTGTTCCGGTTCCGGGTGTGCCAAGGTGTTAAGAAGCGCTCTGTAAAGTTTTAGAGCTTTTAAAGCGAGTCTGGTTTTTTAATGAAAGGAGGGAATTAAGTGAAAAACAAAAGAATAAGTGAGAAAGAAGAGAAAAAAATTATGAAAAGCATAGAGAATATCGATTTTGAAGATGCCGAAAAAGACGGAGATACCGTTAAAGTAAAAGTGAAAAAGTCCCACGAAGAAGCAAAATCAGTAGATACTTTCATTTCATTATTAATAAATAAAGCAAAGAACAAAGGCAATAAATTATCTTATTCCGATATTGATCATGCGATCCCTACAGATTTATCGGAAGAAATTGACAGTGATTACATAGAAAAGATTTACGAGGCTTTGGAAGCAGAAGGTATAGAAATTTTAGAAGAAGAAGTTGAAGAAGAAGAGAAAGATGCCTTAAATGAAACGGAATATGAAAATGAAGAGGTTGAAGAGTTATTTTCGGATACAGAGCTTAAAATGTATGACAATATTTCTTTAGGTGATCCTATAAAAATATACCTCAAAGAAATAAGCAAAGTTGAGCTTTTAAGTCCTTCCAGAGAAAGGCAACTAGCAAGACGAGCTCAAAAAGGTGATCAGAAAGCCAGAGACGAACTGATAAAGGCAAATTTAAGGTTAGTTATCAGTATAGCCAAAAGGTACACGGGTAGAGGGTTGACTTTTTTGGATTTGATCCAAGAGGGAAATATCGGATTGATAAAGGCTGTAGACAAATTTGACTGGAGAAAAGGTTTCAAATTCTCAACCTATGCAACATGGTGGATTAGACAGGCTATTACCAGAGCCATAGCTGATCAAGCAAGAACGATTAGAATCCCTGTTCATTTAGTTGAGACTATAAACAGAATGAACAAAGTTATCAGAGAGTATTTACAAGAAAACGGAGATTATCCTTCAGCACAAGAACTTGCAGAAATTCTAGATAAACCAGAAGATAAGATTAATGAAATCCTAATGAGTGCAAAAGATGTACTTTCTTTAAACTCACCTATATCTAGCGGTAATGGTGATGATGAAGAATCTGAAACAGGAGATTTTATTAGTACCGAAGAAACAACCCCGGAAGAAGAAGCTCAAAAAATGATTATGAAAGAAAGACTGGAGGAAGTTCTTGACACCTTAAACTCTAAAGAAGCGTTGGTTTTGAAAATGAGATATGGATTTTTAGATGGCAAACAAAAGACACTAGAAGAAGTTGGACAGTTCTTTAACGTCACAAGAGAAAGAATAAGGCAGATAGAAACTAAGGCGTTGAGGAAATTGAGACATCCAAACAGAGTAGCACAACTAAAAGATATTGTAGAAAGTTAAGAAAAAAGCCGCCTCGCTGAGGCGGTTTTTTAATTTTTACTTGTTTCCACCATTGAGGGCGTCATCCAACGTATGCCAAGCAAGGGTGAAGCATTTAGTTCTCATAGGAAATTTGGAGATATCAGAAAAAATTTCTATTCCATCTACTAATTCTTTATCAAATTCTTTGCCTTGTGACATCTTTATAATTTCTTGAAAAATTTTATTTGCCTCGTCTACTGTTTTTCCTTCAAGGTATTCACACATCATCGATGCACTTGCCTGACTTATAATACAGCCATGCCCTGTGAAAGTAATTTCCTTTATTATATTATCTTCTACTTTTAAATAAAGGGTTATCTCGTCTCCACAAGATAAATTTTTCCCTTCAGCTTTCTTAGCGTTTTGTATCTCTTTTTTGTACCTCTCATTTTTTGCATAATCTAATATTATATCAGAGTAAAGTTCTTCTAAACCTATTTTAACCACTCCCAAACCTTTTTTAATCCTTCACATAATTTATCAACATCTTCTTCTTCGTTATACAAATAGAAGCTTACCCTACAAGTGGCGGTTGTACCAAACTCTTTCATCAATGGCTGTGCACAATGATGACCGCTTCTAATGGCTATTCCAGTCAAATCGTTCAACATATGCGCTACATCGTGTGGATGAACACCTTTCATATTGAAGGATATTATTGACTGCTGCGTTTCGTCTTGAGGGCCGAATATTTCTAAAAAATCTAACTCTTTTAATTTTTTCAATGCATAAGAGGTGAGTTGTTTATCATGTTCTTGAATATTATCCATGCCAATACTTTCAAGTATTTCTATGGCTTTAGCTAATCCTACGGCTCCGTCAACGTTTGGAGTTCCCGCCTCAAATTTGTAAGGCAACACGTTAAAAGTAGTTCCATCGGTAGAAACTTTATCGATCATTTCTCCCCCAAACAAAAAAGGGGTCATCATGTTTAAATACTTTCTTTTACCATACAACACACCTATTCCCGTGGGTCCAAGCATCTTATGGCCAGAAAAGGCTATAAAATCACAATCCATCTGCTTTACATCGATAGGCAAGTGAGGTACAGCTTGGGCACCATCCACAACAATAATTATATCTTCTCTGATATTTCTAATCTGTTTGATTAAAGTATTAACTGGAATATGTTGACCAGTAACGTTTGACAAAGCGGTAATACTTACTAACTTAGTTTTGTTGGTAATATGCTTGAGAAAATCGGATAAATCAAAAATTCCATTTTTTGCGGAATAGTACTTTATCCTTAAATTAAAAATTTTAGATATTTGCTGCCAGGGAACAAAGTTTGCATGATGTTCTATTGTAGATATCAAAATTTCGTCATCAGATTGCAAAATATTTGAAACTGCAACGGAATAAGCTATAAGATTAAGAGATTCAGTCGCACCTTTTGTAAAAATAACTTCTTCGGCTTCAGCGTTTATGAAATTTGCAACTTCACTTCTTGCATCTTCATAATACTGAGTCGCTTCAGCTGCTAAGGTATGTGTTGATCTATGGACGTTGGAATGATGGTTGAGGCTGTATTCATTTACAGCATCCATAACTTCTTTTGGCCTTAACGTGGTGGCAGCATTGTCAAGATAGACCAATTTATGCCCATTTATTTTTCTTTTTAAAGCTGGAAATATCTCCTCATATTCTTTGGAAGATAACATCTTTTACCACCTGACTCATCCCTTCATCAAAAACTTTAATTCTGTCTATAGCGGATTCAAACAAACCTGAAGAGATTAATTTTTTTGCTTCTTCCAAAGAGAATCCACGAGTCATCAGATAGTATAATTTTTCCTTTTCAATAGTGCCCACCGTAGCAGCATGTGCTGCATTTACCTCATTTTCATCTACCAACAAACTGGGGAACGCTTCTGCTTTGGCTTTTTCAGAAAGGGTTAAAGTGTACTCTGATTCGGACGCATTAGCTTCCTTTGCACCTTTTTTCAAGTCAAGAAAACCCCTGAATATCGCCTTTGATTCATCTTTTATAACGCCTTTGGCATCGATTGCTCCAGTTGTCTCAGGTGAATAGAACCTCATTAAATAAAGCATATCAATAACGTTATCCTTATCTCCCAAAAAATAAGGATATAAATGAGCCTGTGCGCCTTCGCCGGCAAGTCTGAACACAATATGTGGGGAGGTAATTCTTCCACCAATATTTATATCAACGACTTCAACATTTCCATTTTTTTGCACTTCAATAAGGGTGTTATCAATGTTCAAACTGTCATCGTTACATAAATTTATATTTATCAGTTCTAAAGAAGCATTTTCCTTTACTACTATTCTATTTGAAGTCGTTCTAAATAACTTTTCATTTTTGCTGGGCATTAAATACCTAATTACTGTGGCTTTAGAGAATGGACTTATGTTATAAACTGAGGTCTCGTATATTGGGAACTTCCAATCATACGTTAAAATAATCGGTTCTCTTTCTTCTCCTTCATTGGTTTTTAGATAAAAACCTGTATTAGAAAAAGCTTCAGCCATCAATAAAAATTTCCTATGAGCGCCTTCAAAATCGTATTTGGCTAAGATTTCTATTCCATCCTGGTCGATTCCATTCAACCCTAATATCTTTCCTTTTGAGCTAACAGGGACAAAGGAAAAGTATTTGTCTGGCTCATACCCATTTAATTTAGTTCTTTTCCATTTAGGGAAACCCCAATTTTTGTAAGCTTCGTATCTATAATTTTTGAAAGTTTTTAACAATTCATTAGAAATGTGTTCCAAGGATGCTTGAAATTCGTAATCCCCGTAATCTCTTTTTGGTGTAATTTGGGGAATTTGCCATTCAACCGCTTTTAGATTTTTATGTCTCATATCTATAGGTTTCTCAAAAATTGTCTCCATTGTTGTTCACTCCTTGTTATAACTATTTCGATCAAAAATGTTATCCTATGCTTGATTCTACTTCTAAATTAATTAATCTGTTCAGTTCAATAGCGTACTCTAATGGAAGCTCTTTTGCAAAAGGCTCTACAAAACCTCTAACCACCATGGCTTTAGCCTCAGCTTCACTTAACCCTCTACTCATCAAATAGTAAATCTGCTCTTCTTTGATTCTACCTATGCGAGCTTCATGTCCCACATCTGCATCATCAGTGTAAACCTCAATAAGAGGCACCGTATCACTTTTAGATTCGTTATCAAGCATCAATGCTTGACAAGATACTGAAGCTTTTGCACCTTTGGCGTTTTCTCCTACTTTCAACCATCCTCTGTAAAAAGCCCAACCACCACCGATACTTATACTTCGTGCATCGACATTTGCGCTGGTATATGGTGCGAACATGAAAACTTTTGAACCTGAATCCATATGTTGATTTGGCCCAGCATAAGTGATCGCCTTAGTTTCCGTTTTCGCCCCTTTGCCTCTTAATATTGAAGATGGGTATATCATCGTTTTATGACTCCCCAAAGAGCCTGATACCCACTCCATCATACCATCTTCATCAACTATTGCTCTTTTTGTATTCAGATTGTATGTATTTTTACTCCAATTCTGAATCGTTGCGTATTTTACCCTGGCGCCTTTTTTAACGTATATTTCTACCATACCAGCATGAAGGTTTGTTATTTCATAATAAGGAGCAGAACATCCTTCTATAAACACCACTTCACTACCTTCATCGGCAACGATTATCGTATGCTCCATTTGACCCATTCCCGGGTTATTCATCCTAAAATAGGCTTGAAGTGGCAATGGAACCTTTACACCTTTTGGAATGTATAAAAATGTTCCTCCACTCCATACGGCACCATGTAAAGCAGCATATTTGTGGTTTGTAGGAGCTACTGCCTTCATGAAATACTCTTTAACTAAATCCGGGTATTCTTTAACGGCACTTTCCATATTTAAAAATATTACTCCCAAATTTTCAAGTTCTTTTTTTATGTTTTGATAAACGATTTCCGAGTCGTACTGCGCTCCAACGCCAGCTAAAGCCTTTTTTTCTGCCTCTGGTATTCCTAGTTTATCGAAAGTATCCCTTATCTCGGCAGGAACTTCATCCCATGATGTAGACTTTTTTGCCTTTGGCCTAATGTATGCAACGATTTTACTTACATCTAAGTCAGAAACATCAACCCCGAATCGAGGATCTCTCCATGTGTCAAATATATGTAAAGATTTTAAACGTAAGTCTCTCATCCAGGCAGGCTCTTCTTTTTGCTCGGATATTTCCTGAACCACCTTCTCGTTTAATCCTGGAATGGTTTTGTAGGCGTACGTCTCGGGATTTCTAAAATCAAATTTGCTCTGGTCTACCAACAAATCTTCTATGTTAACATTTTCATTTTTTGCCATAATTTCACTCCTCGGAAATTGTTATTCCCATCTCTTGTTCCAACGTTGAGTAACCGTTTTCCTCTATTTCTTTGGCTAATTCTTCTGATCCCGTTTTAACTATCTTCCCATCTATATATATATGCACGTAATCTGGAATAACAAAGTTCAAGATTCTTTGATAGTGGGTAATCAGTAATATGCCCATATCTTCAGTTTTTACTCTGTTGATGTTTTCTGCCACTATCCTCAAGGCATCAATATCTAAACCGGAATCTATCTCATCTAATATACTCAATTTTGGTTTAAGAAAACCCATTTGTAGTATTTCGCTTTTTTTCTTTTCACCACCAGAAAACCCTGTATTGATATATCTCTCCAGAAATTCTCCGTTGAGATCTAAATTTTGAGATAACTCGGAAATTACTTTATTCAATTCCAATAGTGTAATTTTATCTTCTTTATGAATGTTTCTGAAAGAATTAATCAAAAATTGTCTCATTTTTATACCTTCAACCTCTTCAGGAGTCTGAAAAGACATAAACAAACCTAGTTTAGCCCTTTCATCTGTAGAAAGATCTAAAATGGATTGCCCTTCGAATAAGATATCTCCTGAGGTAACTTGGTACTTTGGATTTCCCATAATAACATGGGCCAATGTAGACTTTCCAGACCCATTTGGACCCATTAACGCGTGTATCTCACCCTTATTTATAGTTAAGTTAACGCCTTTTAATATTTCGACATCTTCATCTCTAACTTTTGCCTTTAAATCCTGTATTTCTAAAAGAGCTGACATCACTTTTCCTCCTTCTAATCTGATATCTTTTTTTATATATCTTACTTTTAAATTCTACCATATTAGTCAACTTTAAGTCAAGAAAAATTGTATAAAAAGAAGTACATTAAACAACTCTTAAAATTTAAAGTAGAATATCCATAATTGGTTAATTTCAACTTATTCTAAAATACCAACACTTTAAATTATCCCTCTTACTTCTTCTAAAGTTGAAATCCCTTCGTTTTGCATGTACCCTTCTATACCTTCAATTATTTCAACACAAGCCTTGGGATTGATAAAATTAGCGGTACCTACTTGCACAGCCCATGCACCTGCCATTATGTACTCAATTGCATCTTTATAATCCATAATTCCGCCAAGACCTATAACAGGAACATCAACAGCTTTTGAAACTTCATACACCATTCTTAAGGCAATAGGTTTGATACAAGGTCCAGATAGACCCGCAGTTATATTATCGAAGATGGCTTTTTTCTTGCTTATATCTATCGCTAAGGCAGGAAAAGTGTTTACAAGTGATAGTGCGTCCGCTCCTGCTTCAACACAACTTTCAGCCATTTCAACTATATTTTCAGCACTTGGAGATAATTTTACTATGAGGGGCTTTTGGCAAACTTTTCTAACTTGTGTTACAACGTTGCTAGCTATTTCTGCCTTTGTACCGAAAGAAATGCCTCCTTCTTTAACGTTGGGGCAGGAAATGTTCAGCTCTATCATATCAATCTCGGTTTGGTTTAGTTTTTCAACGGAAATAACGTATTCTTCAATCGTATTTCCACTAACGTTGGCAATTATCACCGTATCCTGGCTGTTTAAGAAAGGAAGCTCTTCTACAATAAATGCGTCTATACCGGGATTTTGTAAACCGATACTGTTCATTATGCCACCTGTGGTTTCATGAATCCGTACACCACTATTTCCTTCTCTTTGCCTTAAAGTTAGCCCTTTGGTTGATAATCCACCTAATTTAGAGATGGGAAAGTATTCTAAAAACTCTCTACCAAAACCAAAAGTCCCAGAAGCGGCTATTACAGGATTTTTAAACTCTACCCCAGCGATTTTCACTTTGGTATCAATCATCAAAAAATACCTCCCTTCCCTCAAAAACGGGTCCCTCTTTACATACCCTTTTCATCCCAGATTTTGTCTTTATACTGCATCCCAAGCATGCTCCCATACCACAGGCCATGATACTTTCCATAGAGACAAAAACAGGAATCATATTTTCACATTTTTCAACTACTTTTTTCATCATGGCGGAAGGACCGCAAGTGAAAACAACATCATATTTTTCTGGTCTGAATATATCCGTTATGAAACCTTTTTGACCTGTAGAACCATCTTCAGTCGTTATATAGATCTTATTCACATACTTTTGTACGTAGTCCATATAATAAACTTCATTTGTAAATCCAGCATAAAAATCGATCTCTGTACTCAACTTTTTTGCCAAATAAATCATTGGAGGTATACCGATACCACCGGAAATTAAAGCAACTTTTCCATTTACATTCAAATTAAAACCGTTTCCCAAGGGACCTAAAACCTTTAACTTATCTTTTGGTTTCAGTTTGGATAGGTAATTTGTTCCTCGTCCAACAATTTTGTACAAGAAAGTCACAACGCTTCCTTCTATATTGCATATACTAAAAGGTCTAGACAAAAGAGGATCAAAATCCCAACTACGCAGCATATAAAACTGTCCAGGATCACCCAAACTGTCGTTGGATTCTATTTGAACTTTCAACTCGAATATGCCTTTTGCGATTTCAGTATTAGAGGAAATATCTACTTCCCTATACCCTTCTTTCAATTTGTATATCCTCCCTCATTTCAAGTACTGCTTTTCTGGCATAATCTGCAAACCTTTGGTCCCCATCCTTGTAATTTTTATAAGCGTTAATTATTCCCCTTGAAGAGTTGATAACGCCGCCATTACCTTTGTTTAAATAAAGGGAAACGTCTTTTCCCGTAGCCCCTTGATGACCGTACCCAGGGATCAAAAAGAACATATTTTTGTATCTATTTCTAATTTCTTTTGCTTCATCAACATGTGTCCCGCCTACAACCGCACCTATTGAACTGTAGCCACAACTCCCTCGGTACTTAACCCCTATTTCATTGAGTTTGTCCCCAACAATGTAATAAAGATATTCATCTTTTGGAGATATTTTCAAATACTGTATGTCTTTGGCTCCTGGATTCGATGTTCTTAGAAGTACGAAGACTCCCTTTTCTCCACTTTCAATGTATTTAAGGTAAGGGGTTAAGGTATCAAAACCAAGATATGGATTTAGGGTTACAAAATCAACCTCAAACTCCCCTTCAAAATGAGCTTTAGCGTACATCTGAGCAGTGGATGAAATATCTCCTCTTTTTATATCCCCGATTGTTATCTTTTTTATACTTCTCAAATACTCTATCGTTTTTTTATACCCTAAAAGACCTTTTATGCCATATGCTTCATAATATGCTATTTGTAATTTATAGACGGGTACCAAATCATATGTTTTGTCTATTATCTCTTTGTTGAATTCAAACAAAATTTCATCAATATCTTGATACTTTTCTTTTAAGTTAACCGGTATATAATCCAAATGGGTATCCAATCCTACACAAACATTCCCCTTTTTTTCAACCTCGTTGAATAATCTATCTATTATCAAATTTGTCACTCCCCTTTTTGTATTTGACCTCTCCCTTTCTAATTGTTGCTATAACTTCTCCATAAAATTCCATCCCATCAAAAGGAGTATTTTTGCCTTTGGATAAAAATTCGCCTTTGTTGATTTTAACCTTCTTTTCTAAATCTACAATAACTACATCTCCATCGTATCCTGCCTGTATTTTTCCCTTTTTAACCCCTAACATTTGTGCTGGTTTTGATGACATAAGTTGAGATAAGCGATTAAGTGTAATTTCTTCACTTTTTACCAACTTCGTATAACAAACGGGGAAAGCAGTTTCTAACCCTGATATACCTGGTGATCCTTTTTCTTTGTCTTGCATAGAATGTGGGGCGTGATCAGTTGCTATAATATCTACAGTCCCATCCTTTATTCCCTTGATTATTTCCAAAACATCTTCTTTTTCTCTTATTGGAGGATTAACTTTGTAATCATAATTGTATAAGGCTAAGTGGTGGGGGGTAACTTCGCAGGTAAGATTTTGTATCTCTCCTTTTGCCTTCCTTATACCTTCTATTGCCTCTTTTGTACTTACGTGGGCTAAATGAAGCCAAGCCCCTGTCAATTTCGCAAGGTATATATCTCTAAAAGTCATCAAATTTTCGGAAAGTCTCGTGTTTATCGTTACTATTTCATTATCTTCTTCATGTGCTATGATAGTTAACCCTTTCTCCTTTGCTTTTATCATCGCTAAATACATAGTCAAATTTGACTGAACACCTTTTCCATCATCGGATATGAATTTCACACTATCCTCTATATAATCCAAATGTTCTAAAGATTTTCCATCAAAGTTCTTTGTAATAGAAACCGTTTGGTGAATATCGATCAAATTTAACTCTTTAGCTTTGTTCAACACATAATTAACCACTTTCATATCACTGCATATAGGATTGGTGTTACCCATTAGATTCACGCATGTGTATCCGCCTTTCAATGCTGCTAAACTACCAGAATGTAAATCCTCTTTATATGTATAACCAGGATCTCTGAGGTGGACATGCATATCCACAAAAGCAGGCATAACAACCAAACCTTTTGCATCTATAGTATATGCATCGTAATTCAAATCCTTGCCATAATTATCTATCTTCCCATCTTTAATGTACAAATCCCCAAATAAATCTTTTTCTTCATCCACAATCCTACAATTTTTAATCAAAACATTTATTTTAATTCACCCCCCTACATAGATTCTTTTTTATTCTACCAATTTTACTACTAATGTTAATACATAGAAAAAAAGTAGTGTTAACTTTGTTTGACTTCGAGTTTAACACTACCTTTGGCTTTTATGAAAATAAACCAATTGAAAATCATTTTTTCTCCAAACTGTCTATATAAACTTTATTCTTAACTCCCTTTAATCTGGAATCGTTAACACTACAGTCTCTTTTGTTATCTTTCTCCCCGCTATTACTGTGAAGAAAAATAAAAATATCCCTACTCCTAACAGTATCCATAACAGTATGTCATTGAACTGTTCTGTCACAGGAAACGATGAGCTCAAATAACTGCCACCAAAGACAACTGTGAATCCCACTATAAAAAACAAGAGGTTCTATTACCAAAATAGTTTGTAATTAGTCTTTCATACAACCAACTGACTTTCTATTATTTCTTTGTAAAGGGGAGAATTTTTTAGTAACTCTTCATGTACTCCTTCTCCCATTATCTCTCCATCTTTTAATAGTATCACTTTGTCAGCTTTTCTTATCGTCGATAGTCTGTGGGATATTATAATCAAAGTCATCTCGTACTCTTTCAATTCATAGAATATTTCTTCTTCTGTCTGTGAATCTACACCAGACGTTGCTTCATCCAGTATCAATACCTTTGGTTCCCTTATCAATGCTCTTGCTATCGCTACTCTCTGCCTTTGCCCATCTGATAACTTACTTCCCCTTTCTCCTACTACAGTATCGTATCCTTCATCTAAAAGCCCTATGAATTTATCTACCTTCGCTTTTTTTACCGCCTTCATGAATTCTTCTTCAGTGAATTCATCATCAAGCATTATGTTTTCTTTGACCGTCATGTTGAATAAATAATCATCTTGCCTAACAATGGTAATATTTTTTCTTAATTGCTTCAGATTATATTTTTTAACATCTATACCATTGATCATCACTTTTCCTGTAGTGGGTTCGTAGAATCTTGGGATTAGGTTAACAAAAGAGGATTTACCTGCACCACTTGTTCCAACAATTGCGATTTTTTCTTTTGTTCCAAGGGTTAAATTTATATCATGCAGGACGGTGTTGTCTTTATATTTAAAATAAACGTTCTCATAGGTAATAGGGTAATCATTATTAGGAAAAGGTTCTCCTTCTCTCAAGTTTTCTTCAGGGAAATTATGTATTTCAAAGATACGTTCTGAAACTTGTCGGGCTCTTTGCATTTGGATATAGAAAGTGCTAAGATTTCGTATGGGAGTAAATATCCAACCCAGGTAAGCATAAAAACCCATTAGGGTTCCAAGAGTAGCATTTCCTTTTAATATTAGATACGCACCGTAACCCAGTATTAAAACAGGAATCATTTCATATATAAAAGACATGAAATCCTCAGCAGATTGATTAAGCATATTTAGTCTATTTTTCCTCTTAACCCAAATCCATGATATTTTCGAATATTGTTTTGAAAAAAATTTTTCTTTACAAAAAGATTTTATAGGCAAAAGACCTTCTATTTTTTCTCTCAATTCCTCAGTAAGATCACTGTAAGCAATCCTTTCTAACTCAGAGCTCTTTTGAAGATTTTTTTCAAATGCTCGAAGTGAAAAATAGTAAAAAGGGACCATGATGAAGGTGATAACAGCAAGTTGCCAATTTAGATATAATAAAACCAAAGAAACAACGATGAGTTGTATAATATTATAGGTGATTACTGAGATTCCTGCTCCAAGAAAAAAAGAAACTTCCAACGTATCGGAAAGCACTCTTGACATGAAATCACCAATTTTGTTATAGGAAAACTCTTTTATAGGGATCATTAGTATTTTTTTAAACATGTAAATTTGCTCATCTCTTGCAGCTAAATTGGTAGATTTGTAATAGCCATAATTGACAATAAAGGAAATTAACCTTTCAGATAATATTACGATGGTAAAAAGGATAATAAATGGTAATATTTGTGAAAATTCATGGTTACCAATTATATCATCAATAAGATATTTTATTAAAAAGGGGCTTAGAATAGAAACCAATAACAATAATGGTGCAAGAATCAGAGGAGTTTTCTGATACTTTAAGTATTTTTTTGAGTATTTTAACAATTTTCTCAAACTTTGATTATTTTCTTTTTTCAATTTTATACCTCCTGAGACGTGTTTTTGACATATTCTAAAAGCAACTCTTTTACAATTTGTTTTCGAATTTCGCAATCAGAGAAAGAAGGAACCATATTCCCTTTTAGCAAATAATTTGCGGAGGGACAATTAGAACAATAATTTTCTAAATAACAGTTTTTACATTTATCGTATCTTGCCTTTTCAACTATTGTTTTTTGCTTAATCGCAAAGTCTTCTAAATTCATTTTTAACTTTTCTATATTTTCTCCAACATTTCCTATCTTAAATTTTTCCATTCCGACTAACATATGACAGGGATAAATGTCTCCAAATGTATCTACTGCATAACTCTCTATTCCCCCATCACAGAAATATTTAGTGGGGGCATAATTTAGAAGGTTATTTTCAACATGTTTTTTGAACTCATCTATGTTATGTCTTGCATAAGAAGTTATGTTTTTTAAGGACTTTAACATTTTAACATCATATTCATGCAATATTTCTATTTCAACGTTTCTTGACAAGGCCAAAGAAGGATCTTTAGAGATTACAGGAATTACAAAAACTAACGAATCCTTTAATCCTAATTCTTTTTTAAAGTAATTTATTAAATCTGATGGTAATATTCCTTTGTCAAAATGGATCTTTGTATAAGTAACTTCGATTGCATGAGGTTGCCCATATTTTTTTAAATAATTGAGATTTCCAATTACGGAGTTATAAGATGGTTTACCATTCTTAAAAGGTCTTAAAATATTTTGAATTTCAGAAGGTCCATCACAGCTAACTGTCAATCGTATTTCTGGATAAACTTGTAATAGTTTTGCAAACTTTCTCACTATTTCTTCAGGTACGCCTAATCCACTTTCTACAAGGAAATCTGGTTTCTTCTGAATGATTTTTTTGGAAACTAATTCTTGTATTAATTTAATTGTGTACTCTATTAGTTCTAAATTTAATAGAGGTTCTCCACCAAAAAACTGGATCATCCCTATATTATCAAAAATTGAAAGAAAAGATTCCAAGCTGTTTTTTACGGTTAGAGGTTTCATAAAAGAAGGGTAACCATATGTTCCTTTTTTAGCATAGCAATAAAGGCAACCTAACAAGCATTTTTGGGATATTAAGAGATTGAGCCGACGTAGGTTCTTACTTTCTTTTTTTAAATTTAAATCTTGAAGTAACTCTATTAATTCATTTTCTAATTCGGGAGATTTATTTATTTCTCTTATAATGAATTTATTTATTTCTTCTTGATTTTCTATTTTTAGAAGATAGTTATAGAATTCCTCATGCTTTTTATCTAACGAATATGCATTTAAAGTTAATTTATCCCATAAAACAGTGGCTCCATTTTTTTGGAACAAGGAAAA
The DNA here is from genome assembly GCF_002895585.1 of Petrotoga sp. 9T1HF07.CasAA.8.2. NCBI lineage: Bacteria > Thermotogati > Thermotogota > Thermotogae > Petrotogales > Petrotogaceae > Petrotoga > Petrotoga sp. 9T1HF07.CasAA.8.2. Next base: position 19,468 of record NZ_AZRI01000018.1, read on the forward strand.
ATCTTGCATCCGCTTTTTTTTTGTGATTATCAAATCGAGTGCTTTATTCAATTAATTCACATCCTTTCGAGTTTGATTTTCATTAGTTAAACTTATATCATGTATCAAGGATTCCTTTTTCTTTAAGGAATCCTTGATCTTACTTACCATCTAATTTGCTAATCCGCTTTATTTGGGAGCGGGTTGATTACCACAAGAGCCAATCACACATCCACAAGCTGGGACGTCTCTGCTCATAGAGTTTAATTTTATCATTATTCTCCTCCTCCTTTCGATTTAATCTTCTTCCCTGCAGGGTTACTTCTTGCCGGCAAATAATTTCTATCCTCACAATCTTTTCCTCCAAAAACTTATCTAGATACTTTCTTAAATCTTCTAAGCTTTTTAAAAGCGTTGTTTTTTAGGTAAAGTAAAAACCCCAACTAAGCATTTACTCTACTTCTTCCACAACATTTACAATCTCTGTGGGTTCTAAACCACTTGTCTTATCTATTCCATCATCATCCCCTCCAAAAACAAATATACCCCCTAACACCAGACCAGTGATTAACAAAACAACAACAAATTTCTTCATCCTCTTTCACCCCCTTGAATTATTCTTTTAATTTAAAATTAATATCTCAAATAATCCAACCCTTCACTTTAATCATACACTTTTCCATATGATTTTCAAGTGTTTTTTTATTGGCTTCAAATATGTATTTATAAAGTATTACAGAGATCGGTCAAAAAAACTTACGTTAAAATTATTTACGATGGTTTTTATCGGATATAATGCCTTTGCCTTTTCTTTTAGTTACTATGAAAGAGTTATGATATAATAAAATTTAGAATAAAATATAGAAGCTTCAAGAGTTCTTAACATTCTAAAGAAAGGGTTTTTGAAGTAAATTTTATTTTATATTTTTGTTGCTATTGGGTAAAGGAAAGAGGGTTGAGAAATGAACATTAAACTACTGGATAAAATTGTGAATAAAGGACAGTTCATAAGACCTATTTTGAATTATGTTATTCATTACTTAGAAAGTGATAGACCAGATAAAAATAAAAGGTTCTATCACGAAAATAGTGGGTAATTAAGCTGGAGTTAAATTAAGTTTACCAAGGGCAATAAAGATAGTGATTTTTAAATTCTTTAATGTTTTAAAACCAAAAGCCCTTTTAGTAAATCCTCTAAGTTTAGAGTTCATACCTTCTATTTTACCGTTAGAGATATTCGTTTTTATGTGCAACAAGATACCTTCTATGTGATTTAAAAGAGTCTTAGCGGCTTTAATCATTTCGGGTATATTGGATTTCATTACCTTTTCATACCATCGTTTAAAATACTTAGCTGCATAAGAAGGTTTCTTGTAATCGAATATCTTTTTTAAACTCAAGTACCAATCCGTATGCTTGAACTGTGTCAAGATGTTGTTTTTCCTTGAACCCCCTTCGGGG